>JBDUDG010000325.1:0-4104 GCA_040003045.1 Saprospiraceae bacterium
TCGGCCACAGCTCCATCATGACCACCCAGATCAACCTCGAAAAACGAAAACAGATACTTACCGAAAAACATCCCAGGATAAGCTTTTCCGTGACCATGCAATATGCTGAATGCAGGATAACTGAACATTATCAATGACTGAATAGCTGTGGTTTTCGCTTTAGTTGAATAAAAATATATTTGTTCTTCCATTAGAAATCCTCAAAAAGGTAATCTGAGTTTATGTTGCTATGATTTATTTTGTTTAAAACAAATAGGAAACGGTCCCCAATGAATCGAAAAAGCAGATATTTTATATGGATTAAAACCATTTTTTGTTTTATCACGGTTTTATCAGGAAGAAAAAAGGCACTTACGAAATTCGTAAATGCCTGATTATCAGGTGGAGAATATCGGAGTCGAACCGATGACCTCTTGCATGCCATGCAGATTTCTATTTGAAAAATTAAGGTTTGTGACCATAGCGCTATTCGTAGAGTTTATAATAAGATCTTTGAATGAGACACTGATAATTAACCATATAGCAAAAAAGTTCAAAACTCTCCCTCTCCTATCAACAAACTTCAGCGATAACTTCTTCTCGAAAGGAAAACGTATTGTGATGCTTTTGAAGAACTACATTGAAAACACAGATTGCCTTTTATAAATTTATGACTTCTATTCCGGAGACGATTTACTCGTTGATCTTTAGATTTTGATATATACCCCATTTAGTCGTTGCACCAACGACCTCTTCAAGTGAGAACCCGTGCAGAAATGCCTTGGACCTGACATTGATGTGAAGCACAACCCTTTTAAAAAGAAATCACTAGAAATAATGTACAAGGTCCTGATCCGACTGTTAGTACCGTTAGAACTATGGTCGGCGATTGATCTCGAATTCAAGACTTAAAAAGGTACGCAAAGTAGTATCTGCTTTAATACGGATGAATTGTAGTTCATAATCTGTAAATACGGACTTGATCGTATGTGTGCCGCCTTGAAAAAGTTCGATCATGGCTAACGTAGCGTCAATTTCGGTCTTGAGCAGTTTGGAAAATTGACTATTTGACCCTTCTAAATTCCGGCAAATGTATAGGAACCGACCGCGTCTGGTTGGCCGGCCCTTATCGTAATATGTTTTCTCGCTGTCCCATTTTTCCACTGCGTCATCAGGTGCTAAAAGATGGAGTACGTGATTATAGAGTTCCCGCAAAGAAGTGATCATGTGCCGAATTCTATCGGAATTGTCAGAATGCATCGCTTGGAGGGCACCTTCCCATAAGTCTGGCAGATCGCCGTGAATGACCGGTAGATATTTTTTTATCGCGTCTGTGTTTTCGGCATGGATCTCGTGATCTAAGGCTTCTATTTCTGAATCGTTTTCCGTTTCGGTAGAAACAATTTTTAGTATCCGGGAGCCTATGTAGTAGTCCTGAGCGGGTAATTTAGCGGTTTCGGGTGCGTCATATATCCAATTTGGCTTTTCATTGATACTGCGTAATAGGTCACTATAACCTGACGAGACTTTCAAAAAGTCACTTTGAGCCGTACCTGCTATACTATCCCATTTAAACGCACCTAAATTGGATTGAGCAAGTTTTGTAAAGGATGTTGCAGCCGCTAATGCTGCACCGATGCCACTGATATGCGCTTGTTCAAATACTGATCTCCGGGATAACTCTTGGGCTAAAGAACTGATTCCATAACCCTTGAATATGTCTTGTTGTAGTAGGGAGCTCGATAAGGAAATCGCAGATTGTTTAGTTAGGAGGCTGTCAAAGCCACCTGGAACCTTAAACAATGAATAGAGGCCGGTCATCGCTAACGCAGAGGCATCCTGCTGAAGCATGTCCAAGCCGGCTGATCCTGCGGTGATAAGACTCAGTCGTTCGCTGATTGGCTTAAAGGCATCTAAAACGGAGTGTGTCGAAGGGCCTAAATCACTGCTCAATAAGTTCGCCAAACGCATTGGATTACTGGACATACTGCGCATAAGGTCGTTGGAACCGGTAATTTCGCCGATCCTTCCTTGGATACCACTTCCAAATATGGTATGGTTCATGCTCGCTGCATCGATTACACTTCTTATTCCAGAGGTGATACCAAGTGTATTGCTTAACAATTCCGATGCAAATAGTGGTTTACTCATCAGGCTACTCAGGTCAACTGACATGATACCGGTAGTTCCGTAATCAAACCACTGTTTTCGGATTTCCTTTTCACGTACTTTACCCGGCTTAACAGCGTCAAGAATTTGCTTTAGTGAACACTCTTCTAATCGACGCAAGCTTATTTTTGCTTTCCAAAGTTTTTTCTTTTCCGCTGCTGTAAAATCGATCGTAAACTTGTTCATGATAATAGCCAAAGATAGGTAAGTTAACTTATTTAACAGGGTTGCTTTTGAGCATGATACGTTTGCCTAGGATACTGTCGAAATAGCTGCTGGCGAATGCATCTGTCAGGAGGCAGATATCCAATATACCGTCGTTTTTGACGATGCCTTTGGTGTAAACGCTTTGCTTGTTATGGCCGGATATATTATAGTGATAGATGATGCGGTCAATGTAAAATACATATTGATAGTTGCCATCCACCCGCATTTTCCGTGGTTGGAACAGCGCTTTTTCAGGCCGGGTCTGTTTCGAATCTACGTGAAGCAGGATAACTTCGAATTCATCTTCTGGCCCCGCGTCGTGTTCCAGCAACATTTTCCGCAGCTTTTCGGCGTACGGCCCTAATTGTACTTCTTGGAAAAATGGATGTTTAGAAATATGCGCCCGCCAAAGGATAGAAAGCAGGAAGAGTTTGAGTTTGGTATAGTCCATGTTATGGAACCTGAGAGCCGGGAACGTATCGCCGCCGCCCAGTAATTCTGTGCGGATCATGCTGCGTGATTTTTCGCTGCCATTAAAGTAAAGACAGTTGCTCGCGTAAGTCTCCAGGCGGCCCAATAAGTTGCTGTCGCAATCGCCGCATAAAATATCCTTATCATAATAACCGGAATGGGTATAATTAAACTCATCGAAGTTGCCGAGGTTAACATTTACCAGCCGGTGATCTTCCCCAAATAGTCTCTTATAAAGAAAATTCGGAATGATGTGTGACTTTTTTAAAAGCTTCTTTTCCTGAAGACAAAGTTGGCATTGCATGTTTTTAGTAAAATGAAATGCAAAATAACGAATAGTGCTAAAATTTTTATCATTTTATTATCCACCATCGGCACTTACAGTGTTGAAAATTAGCAGGTTCAAGATGAATTAATTTGCTTTGATACCCGTATTTTTACAGAAATAATATATTAGCAAAATGAATACGACCCTTAAAGGTGACCTGTTTGAAGAAAGAGCCTACCATATTATTCAAACTTCAATAGCTGAAGGCAATTTCGGGTTATTGCCGGAAAGTTGCAGGGTATCCAGGAAGTCGCCTTATTTTTCTAAGGACCGGGAAGGTGATATTATTTTTGATCTGAGCATTGAGGTTTGGCCCACGGTCGTGTGCCATGTTGTTAAAAATTTGATGGTTAAAAAATGGAATGAATTGGGATTAAAATGGCAGATCGTCGTCGGGCTTGTTGCTTGCGCTTGCCATCACGGCTTTCTTTTCCCTGCCATCGGTCGGGTCTTCTGTTTTTGCAGTTACCGAAAACAGCTTGATGGTGTCGCAGGTGCAGTTTAGCCTTGCCTTAATACCATCGCTTTTGCTTTGGTAGCCTTGTGCTTCCATCCATCCCGAAATTTCCACTACTGCGCCTTTGGTGAGGTATTCGGCAATACCTGAATTACGCCAGTAAGCGCAGTCAACGAATGCGGTTTTTTCCTTTTTTTCGCCCGCTTTGTTTTTCCATTTTTGGTTAATGGCTACGGTAAAATTGATTACCTGTTTGTCCCCTTTTACCGGATATTCCGCAACGCTTGACCAGGCTATTCCGTGCGCATTACACCAGTGAGTTGTGTTTGGGCTATTAATAATTCTGTTTAACAACCAGTAACTTAGCATGGTCAAAGTGTAACGGAATAGCTTATTTACTTTTCCGGAACGACTTGTCAATGGCCTCGGAATATCCACAGATATGCCGGATTTAAACATAGAAATGCCTTGCTTAGCAAATGTAAGGCAAGGC
>JBDUDG010000326.1:0-4094 GCA_040003045.1 Saprospiraceae bacterium
GCTACTACTTCAGGTTTTAGTCTTCCATCGTCCACAGGGCCACGGCTTGAAAAAGAGGCATTGGTGTCTGTGATCGAAATAGCACCTACTGTCAGGACGTTTTTTGAAGGCTGATATCCTCCGGCAACCGTAGCATAACCTGCCGGATAGGGGGAGCATGTGATTCCGCCGGAATTGGCTGCGGCGAAGACATGAAGCAGGGATGGATAATCCCTCATCATCTGATCCAGTCCTGCACTTGTGCCGTCATAATCGCCGATTGAAGTACAGTCAGTCAGATTTGCACCATATGAATTGTTGGTGAGACTTAGATTGAAATCACTGATGTATTGTGGTGAGGCCCAAAGGATGTCTGAAAAATTCCTTGTCAAAACAAATGCATTGGGAGCATATCCGGAACCAAAAGCAGGATTAACAAGACCTGCGCCGGTGATGATGCCTGCCACCTCTGTGGAATGGCTGCTAATGCTGAAGCTTGTCAGATCAAGAAGGGAATTCGAAAGGTCCTGATGGGTGCCAATTCTGCCTTCATCGCCGATTCCGACGGTCATGCCTGAGCCATCAAGATTCCGGGTCAGGGGTGATTTTAGACCCCATCCACGTTCGGCATTGATCATCCTGTAATTGACCGGTTCATCATGCGGGATGTTGTCAATGAATGATATCCACTGAGTATTGATGAGGTCGTCAAAGGAATTGGCAGCTACTGAAACATCGATAAATCCGAATTGAAGGGCCCTGCTATCAAGAATTGTTATGCGATTGGTTTCCGCCCACTTTGTTATTTCTGTTAAAGACAGACCAGGAGCTATTGAAATGCGCCATTCAGGCATGTTCACGGTTGGAGACTCGCGAACGTCCGGAGACACGCGAACGTCAGGCTTGCTTTTCATTTTTTCGATGTTCCCGTGTCTTTGACTGCGAACAGTATCTCTGTCGAAAGCTTGCTGTCCGATTTTGTAAGAAGGGTCTATTTGAAAAAGATATTTCAAATATGTTTTATTCACTTCTCCTTTAATACGAACCCAGTATATATTATCATGAAGTGTATATAAAATTTCAATGCCATTCTCGTCAAGGGATTTTCTTTCCAGGGTGCTTAATATATGGTCGGTGGAATAGAAAAGATATATAGAGTGGTCATCAGACCTTTCAATGGCGTTTACATGATCAAGTGAGAAAGTGCCGGTTTTAAAAGTGACAGCCTTTTGAGCCTCTGCAGAATGGCAACAGAGGAAAACTATGAAGAAGAAGTTCAGTATGCGTTTAACATCGTCTAAATTCACTTTCATAAAAATACAAAAACTCTGTGGGTGAATAATACGCTTGGTGATGATAATTCTATTATCTTTCGACCAGATCAAAAAGATTTTTCGATGGAAATAATTCGGTCGGAAAACCAACAAGTTATGATCCTCAGGAATCCCTCTTTATGGAGGGATTCTTTTTTTATGGCTTGTTCGTTTTACATTTTCTTTTTTACTTCTACGTTATCAGGGCAGGGTGTGATTGGAACTGTGAAAGATGCGCAATCGAATCATCCATTGCCCGGTGCTATTATTTCTATTCTTAAAGCAGACTCCACTATAGCTAATTTTTCAACGGATAGCCTTGGAAGGTTCTCCTATGTTTCCGGTGATGCAGGAAGAATAACCATTTCTGTAAAAGCGCTTGGATATATTGACCAGTTATTGACCGACATGCTCCTGGATGGATATTCGACACATCAAATTGATATTTCGATGGACGTTTCATTGCACGAATTAGGAGCAGTGGTGGTAAGCTCCGGTTCTTCGTTCATCAATTCATATGCTTATCACATCACAAAAAATGACCTGCTTACTGTTGCTGGTAACTTCGATGATCCTGTTCGCATAGCGCATAGTCAGCCTGGAATATTAATGGTCAATGACCAGGCTAATCATTTTTCTACCCGGGGAGAACAACCGGCTTTGAATACCTGGTATCTCGAAGGCCTGGAAATCGTCAATCCGAATCATACAAATAATGCAGGAACGTTCGCCGATCTGCCTGTAGAATCCGGAGGAGGTGTCAATATGTTTTCGGCACAAGTACTTGGATCTACAGATGTTTATACAGGTTTAAATCCATTGCGGGTTGGACGGAGTGCCGGAGCAGTAATTGATATGCATTTGCACGAAACGGCTAAGCCTGAATTCAGGGCAAAAGCAGGTTTATTAGGGTTTGAATTTGGAGGAGGAGCCAAGGTAGGATCTCAAGGTATTCTTGATTTTAATTTACGTTACAGCTTTACTGGTTTATTAGCCAATCTGGGTGTTGATTTTGGTGGAGAAAAAATTGGCTTCTATGATGGTGTTGTCTCATATCGGGTTCAGGGGCCAAATTATAAACTGAAATTATTCGGATGGGCAGGCAGAAGTACAAATGAATTTAATCGGCTGGGAGCAGACGAAGAAAAAACGAGGTATAAAGATTTCTTCGATATTGATTATGCAAATGATATTGCAGGTGCAGGTGTTAGATATGAATCTGTGTTGAGTCGTAAGGCGACATTTCGTTTTGGATCTGCTTATTCATTATTGAAATCAACTTATAGTCGTCATGGACAATTTGGGCCGGCTCCGGTAGATTTTAATTTGGATGAACTGACGAGGCTTTTTTCTTCAAATGCCGAAATTTTATTTCAACATTCATCTCGTTTTAATACATCAGCAGGCGTTGATTATGTAAACAAGAATTTGAATTATTCACCATATTCACTTTTGAGAATAACAGATGAGTCCTTCTTACGCCCTTATATAAATTCAAATATTGAACTATCCCACACTTTCGGAATAGAAGCAGGCATTGAATATCATGCTCTGGTTTTTTATGAGTTTCCCACATCCAATTCGGTTTTTGGGTATCGGGCTGTTATCAATTGGAAACTTACGGACCATACTTTATTATATGGCGGGGTCCGTCATGCAGGGGGCCAGGTAGTAAGGGGTTTTTCACATATTGAAGAATACGATCCTGCATTGGTCATCGACAAATATGAATTAGGATTTAATTTGTTCGGAATTAATAATTCACATGAATCATCCATTCTTCTTAAAACTTATTTTCAGGAAATAAAAAACATGACTGTATTCCTCCAGTCAAATGGATATGTTCACCTCGCTGACTTTTCTGAACCAATTGAAGGCGACTTTGTATCCAGAAATGCACTTGGTACTTCACAATCATATGGTATAGAAGGACAATGGGACTATCAAAATGGTAAAGGATATAGAATTGCGCTCAATCAAACATTGTTCAGAAGCTTCAGGAAAATAGATGACGAAGCATTTAGTGCCGGCCGATTTGACAACCAATATGCTTTCCATCTTTCTCTTTCGAAGGAAATAATCAAATCACGAAAAGGCAAAAACCGAATATGGAATTTTAGTTTGAGAGGATTGTTCCAGGGAGGCTTCAGGGAACCTACAATAGATGAATTGCAATCAGGTGTGGCTGAAGCAACAGTTTATGCAGATCCTTATAATTTCGGGTTGAAATTGCCACCATACAAGAGGATTGATGCAGGAATATATAGAACGATAGCCAATACAAAGATCAAATGGCGGTATGCCCTTGATATTCAGAATTTGCTGGGGCTTTCGAATGTTGCCTTCCATTACTACGATCCATTCCTTCATGGCGTACAAACGCAGGCACAACTGGGCATTATCCCTGTTTTTTCCGTTCAGGCCTCCTGGTAGTCCGGTGAAAAGAAATTTTTCCAAAACCCCAAAGGATTACTAATTTTAGCGACTATAAACCAAAACTAACAATGGACGACAAAACCAAATCAATCGTAGCTCACATCACCATCATCGGCTGGATCATAGCCTTAGTGATGAATCAATCTGACAAAGGACCCAACACATCTTTTTATCTCAGGCAATTACTGGGCCTTTGGGTCATTGGTCTTTTTGGATGGTTGGTGAGTATGGTATCCCCAATTCTTGCGATGGTATTTTATCTCCTCATTCTTGTGCTTTGGGTGTTGAGCCTTGTGGGTGCTTTGAGTGGTGAGCAGAAACCATTGCCTGTGGTAGGTGCCATGTTTCAGCAGTGGTTTAAATCAA
>JBDUDG010000327.1:0-4091 GCA_040003045.1 Saprospiraceae bacterium
CCGACCTTCCCGTGCTGACGTTTGCGTGTCTCTGACCGCGAACCACACTAATTCCCCCTCTCTATCACATACGCTATCAAATCCTTCATCGATTGCGTCGCCGGTGAATTCGGAATTCCATCAAACACAGCCAGCGCCTCCCGGATATACATTGCCATCCTTTCCTCCGCATATTTAATGCCACCGGTTTGGTGCACTAGCTGTATCAGCTCCTTCACTCGTTTTTTATCCGTATTATATTTTTCTACAGTGCGAATAAGTGTGCGTCTCGTTGAACTGTCTACATTTTGCAAAGTATAGATCAATGGCAGCGTCATTTTCTTTTCCTTGATATCAATAGCTCTCGGTTTTCCAATATCAATGTCTCCATAATCAAACAAATCATCTTTGATCTGGAAAGCCATTCCGATCGCTTCGCCAAATTTGAAAAATGTATCAATCATATCCTGATCCGAGGTGACCGATGCAACACCTGCTGCACATGAAGCCGCAATGAGTGAAGCCGTTTTTTTACGGATGATATCGAAATAGATTTCTTCTGTGATGTCAAGCCTTCTTGCTTTTTCAATTTGTAGCAACTCTCCTTCACTCATATCTCTTACGGCCCTGGACATGATCTGGAGGATATCATATGCTCTCGTATCAAGCGCCACCAACAACCCTCTTGAAAGCAAATAATCACCAACTAATACAGCAATTTTATTTTTCCATAAGGCATTAATGCTAAATAGTCCCCGTCTCTGATGTGCATCATCCACCACATCATCATGCACAAGCGTCGCAGTATGCAGCAACTCAACAAGTGAAGCAGCAGTATACGTTTTCGTAGTGATCTCTCCACAGATCTTGGCAGAGAGCAATACGAAAATCGGCCGCATCTGTTTGCCTTTCCTATTGACTATATAATGCATGATCTTGTCCAGCAAAGCCACACGACTCCGGACAGATTCCCTGAAATGTTTTTCAAACAACTCCAGTTCAGAAGCGATAGGTGCCTTGATGGCATTGAGTTCTCTGCTCATCGCGTATCATTTGTTTCTGAGGAAATGGCCACTTCACTTCTTCTTTGACGCATTGAACAAATGATAACTATTGCAATACAAAAGAAAAAGAAGCTACCTACTTTATCGGTTTCCACCATATCATTGAGCGTAAGGATGAAAAGAATGCAGCAAAAAGACACCAATGCCGCAATCAATAATTCACGCCAAGAACCAGCCTCCATCCTGTGATACAATCGTTCTCCATATAGCAAAACAGTAGTGATAAGCGCAAGGAAAATGAGAAGACCAATTATTCCCTGGTCCACAGCTTCCATCAAATAGTAATTGTGCATACCAGAGTGTTCAGGATTGTCACTTACATACGTGGTGAAATGCCGGTCCACATAACTCTGATACAAACTATAAAAGCTTCCGGGGCCAAAACCAGTCACGGGTCTTTCCTGCAACATATAATATCCTGCAACCCATCTATAAAACCTTTCTACAGTAGAGATGTCCTCCATCTTATAGGTCGCTGAAACCAGATCATCAAATTTTTTGTGTGTAATAGTTTTTGAAAAGTCAGGTGAAAACTCAATGTACTTATTGTCATAAGCGAGCCAACCGACCAGAAGAAATGCAACAGCCAATGCTATAGGAAGTACGACTCGCATCAATCTGAATTTAATTGTATAAAAACTCAAGATCGCCAGCGGTACGCTCACCCAGGCTGCACGTGTAAACGAAAAATAAATTCCCCCCAGACATAAAATCATGCTCACAACGAAAAATACTTTCGCCCTGTTTTCTACAAACCATCTGCGCATCCACCACGCAAAAGGAAGCACAATCCCCATACAACATGCGTAATCCACATGATTGCGATAGATGGGTATGACAGCTTTATTGATCGTTTCAAATGTGAATCCATATTGACTATGTCGGATCATAATGATGATCACTGTACCTATCAATGGGATCATAAAATACAACCCCCATTTTTTAAAATCATTGATGTCCCTGAACAACAACAAAGGGATCAGGATAAAACAAACCAGGTACCAGGATTTCGCAAGCGTATACTTAAATGAGATCATTGGTTCCTGTGAAATAGCAGATGTAAAAACTATCCAGGAAAAATGGATCACCAACAATACAAACAAAGGATGCAGTATAAAACTGAAATCAAGCGATTTGTGATAAAGAAAAAGGTAGCCGATAAAAAGAAGACACGATAACCACATCAGTGTTTCTGCAGGAAAATCAGTGGAAAGCCCTCCAGGCAGATCAACTTCTATAGCAAATGGGATAGTCGCCCAGATCAGGAAATACAAACGCCTGAAATCCCCAAAACTCCAGATCAAAACAAGCAAACCGAATGGCAGCCCCAAAAGAAACCACTCGTCGGTCACTATGTATCCTATGAAGGACAATAAGAATACCCCGGTCAGACAGGTGAAAAGACCAATCTGCCAGTTCGGAAATACAAGAGTACGCCTCATCACCTCGGACATAGCTCCAAAGATAGAGGATGCATGTCTTTCAGGTATATATGATCTCGCCCATCATCAAAGCCATTCTGAAGCGAGAAAACTCTATTTTTACCCTCTTCAAGTAACCCGGGAACCGTGCTCGAATTCTTTAAAAAGAATCATCTGTTCAATAGTCTTCTTCTGATACCGTATGCTTTCATCATACGCATTGTGGCCATTTTATTCGCTGATGCCCGCATTCCAGGTGAGATTTTTGGCGCGTGGGGGGCAGATTTCATTGCAAATGTTCATCAATGGGGGCTTGGGGAATTCTTTTTTTCGACTTTCCTTGTCTTTATCCAGGCGGCGATGATCAACCGGCTTTTCATACGCCAAAGCATGCTGGGTGAGATCAATCTTTTTCCTGGCCTGAGTTATATTTTACTGACGTCTCTCCATCCTTCCTTCATAGGCGTCTCTTCAGTTTTACTTGCCAATACGGCACTGCTGATCGCCTTGATCTACCTCTTTGATATCCTCAAAAAGGAAAAACAGGAAGAGATCAGGTTTATGGCAGGATGGTGGTTGGCGGTGGCCGGACTTTTCTATACACCCTACATGGTGCTGGTCATTTTTGGCCTGATCGCCATGAGCATGCTTAAAACCTTAAAGGTGAAGGACATCTTTCAATACCTGACCGGTTATTTCAGTCCTTTTTTTATTGGCTGGCTAGTCAGAATTATCCTGATACGGCAATTTCAGCCAAGGATTCTTCACGTTTTTGATCAGTTCGGTATTCCTTCTTTTGGAAATGGCCATGGCACACCTGATATCATCGTTGCTACCCTCCTTGCGATGTTGATGCTGTTTACACTGTTGGGATATTCGCAGATCATAGCCCGGAAAAATATTCACGCTCAAAAGAAAATAGACACCCTTTATGCCCTGATTTTCTTTTGTATTCCTATGGCGCTGTTTTGTGAGACACTTGGCGCTTCGTTTCTAATGGTTTTTTTGATCCCCTTTTCATTATTTCTGGCCTTACTGCTTCGTATGCTGCGCCATCCTGCAATCGCCGAATCGATCCATTTCATCCTTTTTGTCGTGGCATTGCTTACACAGGTTTTAATATTAGTAGGATCGTCGTAACTTATATTGGATTTTGTGGTTTTTTCGTTTACCAGCTAAGTCACTTTTCATTTTAATACACTGAGCTATTAAGACATATTTACATGAGTCAGATCACATGGACTTACGTCGATGACAATGGATACAGCCATAGTATTGGCCTGGTACATGGCGATGAATCAGGTCATGTGCTGGTGTATTGTAATGAGAATATTGTTGTGATTGATTTCCATGTATTGACCAATAAAAAATATTCATTTTTTATCGAAGAAGAGCTCTGCGATGTGGCCATTGAAGAGAAAGAAGGCAAATTTTCATACGGGTTTTCTATTGATCAGGTAACTGATACGCCACGCAACAGGGGAAGAAAGAAAATGGACAGGGAGGAATCCGGGAAGGCCCTATTAATGGCCGCAGGTTTTTTTGCTATCGTCGGACTGGCGGTTTTTTTGATTTTGCATTTATAAACCCTTATTTTGCCGCCCCCAATGGAAAATAGACTGGATAC
>JBDUDG010000328.1:0-4087 GCA_040003045.1 Saprospiraceae bacterium
GCACGAATGGCTTCAAATACAGAATCATTGTCTTCAAAAACCGTGAGCATGATGACATGAACACGGGCATATTTTTTTTTAATGATTTGAAGGCCTTGTAACCCATTAGTGCCAGCCATTTCAATATCCATTAGTACTACATCGGGCCGTAATGTCTCCATATCCAGAGAGACATGATCGCAGTTTTCATAAGCCCCCTTCAATTCATATTGGGGTGATGACTTAATGAGCTCAGCAATGCTATTGCGCAGAAAGATATTGTCTTCATAAATCACCACGCCTATTGCCATATGGATCCAGTCTAAATATTTTCTAAAAGTATTGCCTGTTTAAAGTTGTTGCAATCCCATTTTCATGGGGTGACAGGTATGTTTAATGCAATCGTAGTGCCAGCGCCGTGTTTTGAAATTATGCTAAGTTCTCCTTTAAGCATTTCTGCCCGTGCCTTCATGTTTTTTAAACCATTTCCCTTGTGATCTGCCACAGGATCAAATCCACGCCCATCATCTGAAATGATCAGGGCCAGCAGACGACTGACATAATGAAGCCGGATATTGACTTTATTCGCATTTGAATATTTAGCGAGGTTGTTGATGGCTTCCTTAAAGATCAGGTAGAAATCTTTTCTTTTTTCGATGGGGAGTATGATTTGTTTGCATGCATCATCCATTTCAATCGTAAAGTGTATCTGTGCAGCTTCTAAAGTTTCCGAGGCATACTGTCGCATCCGGATGATGATCATCTCCATCTTGTCATTTTTTGGATTGATGGACCATACAATATCATTCATAAGCTCGAGGGCCTGGCGGGATGCAGAGGATATCGTCTGAAAAAGATCAGATGATTTCTTTTGGGAGCCATTGACAGCACCAGCCATGCTGCTCATCATATTGATGCTGCTCAGAGTGGAGCCTATGTCATCATGCAGATCCCTTGATATCCTCATCCTGATCTGCTGCAGCTTCAGAAATTGATTTATCCGGAAACGGTATAATGCATACAACATTCCTGCAATGGACAAAACAAACAGCAAATAAAACCACCACGTTTTCCAAAAAGGAGGATCTACGATCAAAAGTACTTCTGTTCCGATTTCATTCCAAACTCCATCGTTGTTAGCTGCTTTTACACGAAATGTATATTCTCCACCATCTAGATTTGTGAACGTAGCAGATTGCTTATTTCCGCATCGGATCCAATCCTCATTAAATCCTTCCAACTTATAAGCATATTGATTGAGCATGGCATTTGTAAAATTCAATGCCGCAAAATCAAAAGTGATCATATTTTCTTTGTACGACAGATGGACAGGCTGTAGCATTTCCCCATTTCGCATCACAGGAGCCTGGTGATCAAAGATTTTAAAATTGGTAATTACAACCGGAGGGACGTGGCGGTTCATTTTCATTCTTTCTGGTTTGCAAAAAGTGATCATTCCTGAAGTACCGAAATATAATGTACCATCATGTGCACAGCAGACCGACCCTGAAATGCTGTTAGTCGGAAGTCCGTCATGAATAAAGTAATTTTTGAAAACATGATTTTCCGGGTCAAATTTACTGATGCCATTATTCGTCGACAGCCAAAGATGATGTTGATGGTCGGTCGTGATTGAAAATATATCATTGTTGCAAAGGCCGTCATTTGTACTATAATTTGTAATGATGTGATGTTGATCATCCATTTCTGCAAATCCATTTTCGGTGGCTATCCAGATATGATGCTGTTCGTCTTCGTATACATCATAGATACCATTGTCCGGAATGGACGCAGGGTTTTTTTTGTCATACTCGAAAAATGTGAATTGTCCGCTTATTGGATTCAGAGAGCACAACCCTTTATTTTGTGTACCGATCCATATCAGTCCAAGGTGATCTTCCATCATGCTGAACACCCGGTTGTCAGGCAAAGAATTATGATTTCTTTCGTCATAAGCATATGCTGTCAATTTATTCAGGGCCTCATCGTATGAATATACACCTCCTGAATATGTTGCAAACCACATGATATTGTTTTTATCCTCGAGGATGATATGTGTACCTCCTGGCATGGTGTTAAGCGGACCTGGTGCATGAACAAATCTTTCGTGTTCCTCATCAAACAAATAAAGACCTGTTCTTGAACCAATCCAGATCTTTCCCAGGTGATCATAATAGAGCGTATAGACAGTATTGTCAGGAAGGGAATTGGGATCTTTTTCTTCGTAATGATAAAGTCTGAATTCCCTGGTCAGTGTGTTGAAATGAAATAAACCAGCACCACCAACACAAATCCACAAATACTTGGGGTCCCTGATATCTTCTGTTATGGTGTAGGGCAAACGATAAACCGAAAATTCGTCCGGGCTGGCAGGAATGGAGACGGTTTTAAATTGCTGAGTCAATATATCGTATTTATCCAGGCCGGTAGAAGTTCCTATCCAAAGGATATTTGATGCATCGACAAATACTGCATTTACATAATCATCACTCAGACTTTTACTGTCAGCCGCATCATGTTGAAAATGATCAGTAAAGGTTCCCGTGCGTGAATCAAAAATGGAAAGCCCCGTTCCATAAGTTCCTATCCACCATGTTCCGGAAGACCCTTTTGCAATGCCCGTCACAATGTGCTTTCTTGAATCAAGGCCTTCCACATCCGGATATAAATCAGCATGTAAGCTATCCTGTGTAAGGGATACTTTTTGCAAACCGGCATACCAGGATCCTATCAGTAAATGGTTGTCATCATAGTGGACAATTGGATGTACAGTTGCTGCAAGTTTTTTTTCAATGGAAAAAGGCGAATTTATTTTCGTCGTGACACAAGTATTTTGGGCTTCATTGAAAACCATCAATGCATCATTCGTTCCAATCCACAAAAGGCCATCATCGTTTTCGAATAGATATCGAATGGAGAGATTTTGAGCGAGTGGTAAGGAATAGTTTTTCACGGTCTTATCGTTATACCACTTGTGCAAATGAGTTTTTGTAGCAAACCAAATACCTCCATCATGCGAAATTGTTGCTGCATGAACTCTGTGCCGGTCTATTTTTTCAATAGTATCATTGAATTCGATCTGGTGAAATGAGTTGTCTGAAAAATTGTAGTAACATAGTCCTCCATTCGTAGCGACCCAGACCCGTCCTGTGCTATCTATACAAATCGCATTGATGATGTTATTGGTCAGTGATGTGGAGTCACCAGGAATATTTCTGTAAACGATAAAGTTTCTCCCGTCAAAACGATTTAATCCATCTGTCGTGCCCAGCCAAAGAAAGCCATAATGATCCTGGGCAATTATTGTTACAGGTGAGGACAGTCCCTGGTCGTTCGTGAAGTGCTCAAAAGTGATGTTATCATGCTGCCCCCATAGCAAAGGGCAAACAGAAAGTAATATGCAAATATGAAGAAGCGCTTTAATATGCTGCAGAATTAAGTCAGGGTACTTGGCTATCAGCATGAAATTACATGATCTCAATTAACTTATTTTTTCCGTTTCATAGCTCATATTCGTTCAAGTTGCCTTTTCGTCATTTCACCGTCGGTATTGCCGGTGTTGAGGGTGGAAGCAGGTTCAAATAACATCACTGAAACTTCGCTCGGCGCGACCGGACGGTGCTCAACTCCACGTGGTATAATGATGAACTCGTTCTTGCCAATAACGATGGTCTTGTCCCGCAGCTCCATATTGAATTCACCGTCCAGAACCAGGAACATCTCATCTTCATCATCATGTTTATGCCAGACAAATTCGCCCTGAAATTTGACCAGCTTGATCATTTGGCCATTTAATTCGCCGGCGATGCGGGGATTCCAGTGATCGAGGATTAATCCGAACTTTTCCGCTAGATTTATTTTTTCCATATTTGATGATAAGGTTTGGATAAAGAATGAATATACAGCACTGTGATGGTTTGCACCCGTGAATTAGTTGCATGCGAGGAGAATTATCTACATTTGCCTACCGACACAATCCTTACAAAACGTATGATCCTATTAGCTGAAATTCAGGGCTTTTTATCCTCACTCGACATCTGGGATATTTGCTACATCCTTTTACTGGCCGTATTTCTGGGCATCGAAGTAATCAGCAACGTGCCCGCAA
>JBDUDG010000329.1:0-4063 GCA_040003045.1 Saprospiraceae bacterium
AAATCAAGATGCTAATCTTTGCTCTTCAGCATTTGGTGATCAACAGGATCTGATGATTTTAATTTTTCATTTGTTATTTCCGGACAGCACTATTCATATTCTCCATATCAACCAAAGAAAATATAACCATCATTCCGGTTTGCTAAATGTGCTACACTTCTCCCAGGATTTTTCATTCATATGATTTTTGCCAAATTTTAAAGAAATCTGCACTGTTTTCAGAGAATTCTGCATCTTTTCTTGGTTTCCACCAACTGACATGATATATTTGTGATATCATTTTAATATCAAATAAAAATTTATCATGGAAAAACCACATGCACCGTATTCAGGCTACCTGATGCTCCTGGTACTTTTAGTTTTAGCAGCCATAGGGATTTTTGGCATCATATCCCAGCATTTCGTCATGACCTCCATCGCTTTTCCCTTGTTCTTCTTTATGATCGCCGGATTTTTCTATATCAATCCGAATGGTTCGAGAGTATTGACTTTATTTGGCACCTATAAAGGCACAGTCAAGGACAATGGATTCTATTGGGCAAATCCATTTTTCAGTAAAAAAGCCATCTCGCTTCGCGCAAGAAACTTTGAAAGTGAAAGGGTAAAGGTCAATGACAAAAGAGGCAACCCTATACTCATAAGTGTCATCACTGTCTGGCGCGTAAGGGATGCATACAAAGCTGCATTCGAGGTAGATGATTATACCACTTTTGTGAAGCTGCAGAGTGATGCTGCTGTTCGTAATCTTGCAGGGCAGTATTGTTATGACAATTTTGACGATGCCCAGATTGAAATAACACTGAGATCCGGCCTTCAGGAAATTAATCATGCACTTGAACATGCATTGTCGGAACGTCTTGCCATCGCAGGTATTGAAGTGATGGAAGCACGCATCGGATATCTCGCATACGCAGAAGAAATAGCCGGTGCCATGCTCAGGAGACAGCAGGCTGAAGCTATTGTAGCGGCGAGATTTAAGATTGTGGAAGGTGCTGTGAGCATGGTCGAAATGGCCCTCAAGGATCTTTCTGACAAAAAAATAGTAGACCTTGATCCTGAACGTAAAGCTGTAATGGTCAGTAACCTGATGCTGGTGCTTTGTGGGGATAAAGATGTATCCCCTGTCATCAATACTGGTTCACTTTACTAAGCAATAACAACAAACCATCCAGCCTGTTTTCATGACCGCCTCAATTTAAGTTTATCATTTACATGAAGAAAAAATTTGTTCTCCGCATTGACGAATATGTCTACGAAGCACTTGAGCGATGGGCTGCAGACGAATTCAGAAGTGTAAATGGTCAGATTGAATCTATCTTGTATGAAAGACTAAAGGATGCGAAGCGATTAAAAAAGAAAATTGCTATCGAGCCCCAAGCAGAAACGGAAGAACAGGAATAGATCAAAAAAAAGCGCTGCCTTCCCCAGGCAGCGCTCCACTTTAGATCGAAAAACCAATCTCAAACTAACTTTTCACTTTAATGGTGCATCCGATTGCTTTTGTTTCAGAAGGATCCGGATTGTTACCAGCTTTCAATGCAGCGATGGCATTCTCCAGGTACTTCACAGTGACTTCGTTCGGATTTTGTGCATTGTCATCAATGGCACCAATATATCGTATATACCTGTTTGAATCAAGGAGGAATACATGAGGTGTCCTGGTTGCACCAAATGCAGGATAAACTTTCTGTCCGTCATCAAATAAGTATTTGAACGGATAATTTTTCTCTTTGGCTCTTGCCTGCATGCTGGCAAAATCATCGCCTGGTTTTACAGAAGGATCATTTGGATTAATAGCCACTACCGGATAACCCATAGGTGCATATTTGTTATGAAGTGCGATGATACGATCCTCATACATTAATGCATAGGGACAGGTGTTGCATGTGAATACCACAATGTATCCATTGATCGTACCGGACGGAGCTTTGATATCCTTCAGGGAAACCATCGTTCCATCTACATTCTTCAGTGAAAAATCAGCGGCCTGTTCGCCCACTTTATATCCGTCCTCTACCGGAGGAGCAGCACTGATCATGCTGATAGCAAAAAAGGCAAGAAGTAACTTACCAATTACATGTTTCATAATTATAGTTTTAAATATGGTTTTACAATATCATTTAACTCATTCAGGTCATGAAAAGTTCTCTCGTAAAAGTCGCGTTGCTTCCCTTTGTACACTAAAGTAGCCGGAATTGCACCTGACCACCTGTGATCAATATCGTCTATCCAAAAGTTCGAATCATTGTCTTCCAACACTACCACTTCCGATTCCAGGGACCTTTCCCGGACAAATGGCTGGAGCTTCCTGACATAATCTTTTTTGAAGTCAAGGCTAACCAAAATTAGTTTAAAAGGGCGGTTTTTATATGTCGACTTTAGCTGTGCAAAATACGGGAGTTCCTGTACACACGGGGTACACCAGGTCGCCCAGAAATTGACGACATAAGTAGTGTCATTATCTTTTGAAAGGAACGGCTTCAGCTGTTGGTAATTATAAACCGGGATCAATAAGGAGTCATTGCCGATCAAATGCGATTGTTTCAGAGCCTCCATACAAGTGGTATGACCACAGATTCCAAAGAACAAAAGAAGCGTGTAAAGCATGCATTAACCATAACTTATTACTCTTCAAAATTGATTTAAAGGAGGTTGTTAATAACATTTTTTTAACTATATCGACCTCTGCTGACGCTGAGAGGAGTTTGTTCCCGCAGTATGCAGGTACTCTCTATTTTCTAAAATCCTGGGGATACTATTAGTTTTTTGACAAATTAAGTTTCCTGACATTCAAGTCTGTCTGACCGCGAATATGAGAAACTTTCCAAGTTCACGGTCGGAGATAAGAGATGTTTACATTTGCATATGTTGGGCGATTTCCAAACGACCCGACATATGGAATATTTTCACTCACGCTTGACGATTCACGCATTTCACTTTTCTCTCAATTAAGTTTGTACTTCAGCCCTATAGCATCAAGATCATCAATCAATCCGCTAGCAGCATTCACCTTATTGGTTTTTGAAATCAGGCCAAGGATAAAATCATCTTCAAGATCGTATACCTGCAGCTTTAACTTATGTCTGCCTTTATGATCATCACATATTTTATCAAGGCTAACCAGCAGAAACTGATCTAACTGATCAATTGATAATTTTACAGTGATGGATTTCGTCAATTCGGCCCCTATACTCGCCAGCATGCGTGCGGAAGTCACTCTGAATTCATGATCCTGTCCTTTCCAACTTAACTGGTAGTGGCCTTCCATAAACAATGCAGTGCCTATTTCAAAGATGTCCTTATATTTTTTATAATCATCATTAAAAAGCTTCACTTCAAGCGTTCCTCTGAAATCCTGTAAAGTAAATATTCCCCATCCTGTACCTTTCTGTGTGACACGATGTTCTGCTGATGTCACTAATCCGGCTAATTTGAGATGCTTGTCTTTGTATGACGTCACCATGTCCAGTGGACAATTCGTGAAATTTTCAATTTCCAAACGATAATCATCAAGTGGATGTCCTGACATGTAAATACCTGTAATCTCCTTTTCTCTCGACAGTTTTTCCATCAATGTCCACTGTGCTGTCTGAGGCATGACAGGTTCCATAAACATCGACATCGATTGATCACCAAACAAGGTCATCTGTGTTTGGCTCTTTTGCGATTGTACAGATTGACCATATCGGATAGCATGCTCGACAAGGGATTCATATTTGTCAGAAGGTGCAAAATATTGAGCGCGGTGTGAGCCCTGAAAACAATCCATCGCACCTCCCATTACCATAGCTTCCAGCGCCTTTTTATTTACTGATTTCAGACTGACACGGGTCGTCAGATCAAAGATGCTTGTAAAAGGTCCTTTTGTTTTTCGTTCGGTGATGATATCATCTCCTGATCCTTCACCCATATTCTTCAATGCAGAAAGTCCAAAACGAATAGCTCCTCTCGAATTAACTGTAAAATTAATATTACTCTCATTGACATCAGGTGGTAGTACAAGTATGTTCATCCGCTTACATTCACGCAAAAAGAAATTGAGTTTTGTAATATCATTTTTATT
>JBDUDG010000330.1:0-4045 GCA_040003045.1 Saprospiraceae bacterium
AAATCCCCTGAAAAGGGGACTTGTTTTTTGTTTCGTTCGGTGTTCATTATTCATTCCCGCTAAAAAGCGGGATCTCACTGCGCTCGATATTCATTATTCGTTCCCGCTAAAAAGCGGGATCTCACTGCGCTCGATATTCGTTATTCGTTCCCGCTAAAAAGCGGGATCTCACTGCGCTCGATATTCATTATTCGTTCCCGCTAAAAAGCGGGATCTCACTGCGCTCGATATTCGATATTCGATATTCATTATTATTTATTCCTTTTAATAATGGGGCTCCATCAGTTACGCACCCTTCCGCTGCTGTTGCAACGCATTTTGCATATTTGAATAAAGCCCCCTTTGAGACATTTAAAGCAGGTTGCTTCCACATAATTCGTCTTTTTCGGATGTCAGCAACACTTACTCTTAATGTCATCGTATGCGAGAGGGAATCTATTTCTATAATGTCATTGTCATCTACAAGTGCAATCAGGCCACCATCGAAAGCTTCCGGTGTGATATGTCCAACCACAAAGCCATGGGTGCCACCACTAAATCGTCCATCCGTAATTAATGCAACAGATTTTCCGAGACCTGCGCCGATAATGGCCGATGTAGGTTTCAGCATTTCAGGCATACCAGGTCCGCCTTTTGGACCCACATATCGAATGACGATCACATCTCCTTTTTTTATTTTACCTGAATTGATGCCTTCGATCAATTCCTGTTCGCCATTGAACACACGTGCAGGACCTGTAAATATTTCGCCTTCCTTGCCGCTGATTTTTGCAACACTCCCGCCTTCTGCGAGATTGCCATACAGGATCTGTAAATGACCGGTTTCCTTTATTGGGATGTCAACGGGCCAGATTATTTTTTGTGTTCTGAAATTAAGGGCAGCTACTTCATGAAGATTTTCGCCTATAGTTTTTCCGGTGACGGTAAGACAGTCAGGGTGAATTAAATTCTGTTCCAATAAATATTTTAAGACTGATGGCACTCCGCCAATGTTATGAAGATCTTCCATGAGATACTGTCCGCTTGGCTTCAGGTCGGCCAGAACAGGCACATGATCACTTATATACTGAAAATCATCCTGAGTTAGTTTGATATCCACGCTGGCTGCCATAGCTATCAGGTGTAGCACTGCGTTCGTGCTCCCTCCCAGGGCGATGACAAGTGTGATTGCATTTTCAAATGATTTCCTGGTCATGATATCAGAAGGTTTTATATCATGTTCTAACAATAAGCGAATCGCTTTTCCTACATTAGAACATTCATTCTTTTTTTCTTCACTCAACGCCGGATTTGAAGAAGAGAAGGGGAGACTCATACCAAGTGCTTCGATCGCGCTGGACATGGTATTTGCAGTATACATTCCACCACATGCTCCTGCACCCGGGCACGAATGCCTGATGATCTCCTTAAAATCCCTTTCATTCAATGTCCCGGCCAATCGCTCACCTAATGCTTCGAACGCAGACACAATATTTAATTCACGTCCCTGATAATGACCAGGTGCAATTGAGCCACCATACACCATAATCGATGGTCTGTTCAATCGTCCCATTGCGATCACGGAGCCCGGCATATTTTTGTCACAACCCGGAATGGCAATCAGGCCATCATAATAATGTGCACCACAAACTGCTTCAATCGAATCTGCTATAATATCCCGGCTGAGTAATGAATACCGCATGCCCTCCGTACCATTGCTGATGCCATCACTTATCCCTATTGTATTAAATATCAGACCGACGAAATCTTGTCGCCATACACTTTCCTTTACAAGCTTTGCAAGATCATTGAGATGCATGTTGCAAGTATTACCTTCATAGCCCATGCTCACAATTCCGACCTGCGCTTTTTGAAAATCTTCCTCCGTAAGACCTATTCCATATAGCATGGCCTGTGCGGCAGGTTGAGTGGCATCCTGTGTAATGGTTTTGCTGTACTTATTTAGGACCATTAATTTTTATTCCCGTGCGATTTTTTTTAAATGCATATTTTCAGCCATCGATTCTAAAATGGCAGAGCTATTGAGTAAGTCGAATAAAAGTATAGCTCTGAGAGATAATGAGTAAATCAAATTATGACCATTTTTACACTCCATAAGAATGATAAATCCAATTTAATCTCAGTAAATATTGAGGTTCAGAGCATATAAATTACGATGACAAACCGTTCGGCAGATCCCCTTTTTCAATTGATTCATTCCCTGCAGAAGCATGAAAAGCGAAATTTCAAGCTATACATGCAGCGAAATTCTTCAAAGGAGGATTTGAAAGTTATTCAACTTTTTAATGCGTTGGAAGCAATGACGGAGTATGATGATGATGTATTGCTCAAGAAAGCGGGCTCTTTGAAAAAGCAGCAAATTTCAAATGCTAAAGCACATCTCTACAAACAAATCTTATCCAGCTTAAGGGTACTTGAAAGTGATAATCTTGATGTCCGTTTGCACGAGCAACTGGACAATGCTATCATTCTTTACAACAAAGGTCTTTATCAGCAAAGCTTAAAGACGCTGGATAAAATAAAAGAAGTGGCCCGCGAGCATCACCAGTCAAGCTTGCTGGTACAGGTATTATTTCTTGAGAAGAAAATAGAAACATTCCATATCACCCGGAGTATAAAAGAGAGGGCCGCGCAATTGATTGAAGAAGCGGAAGAGGTGAATAGCAGACTGATCCGTATCACCAAATTATCCAACCTGGCATTGCAATTGTTCAGTTGGTACATCAACAATGGCCATGCAAGAAATGAGCGCGATGAAAAAGAGGTGGAAGATTATTTTCAGACGCAGTTGACGAATGATTTGAAACAGCCCAACACGTTTTATGAAAAATTGTATTTATATCAATGTTATTGCTGGTACGCATTCATCAGACAGGATTTTTTGGCTTACTACCGGTATACGCAACATTGGGTGGATCTGTTTCACCAGGAAACGTTGATGATTGAAGTAGAAACTATCAGTTATATCAAAGCAATGCACAATTTGCTTACGTCGCATTTTACATTACGGAATGATATTAAGTTTAAAAAAGACTTGTTGGCATTTGAGATTTTTGCAGCAACTGATCTTGTGAAGCGTAACATGAACAGCAATGTCCAGGTATTTTTCTATGTGTATATGGCGAGGTTCAATCTGCATATTTTGCAAGGCTCATTTCAGGAGGGGTTGACGATGGTCCCTTATGTGCTGGAGAAGCTTAAAGAATTCCAACTCTTTGTGGATAGTCATCGTATCATGGTTTTCTATTACAAAATAGCTTCCTTATATTTTGGAACAGGTGATTTTGACAATTGTATCGAATATCTGAATAAGATCATAAACTGGAAGGTGGACCTGAGGAATGATCTTCAGTGTTATGCGAGATTGCTTCACC
The DNA here is from genome assembly GCA_040003045.1 of Saprospiraceae bacterium. Taxonomy (GTDB): domain Bacteria; phylum Bacteroidota; class Bacteroidia; order Chitinophagales; family Saprospiraceae; genus Opimibacter. The sequence goes on from JBDUDG010000330.1 coordinate 3,375, forward strand.
TCATCGCGCATTATGAATTGGGACATTATGAGTTATTGGAATATTTAGTCAAATCTGTATACAGGTTTATGGCCAAAATGGAAAACCTAAGTCTTGTGGAAGAAGAGATGTTTAAATTTCTTCAAAAATCATTTCATCTCTCAGCACAGGAATTAAAACCTGAATTTATCCAATTGCTGGAGATCATCAGGCAGTTCGAAAAGAGTCGTTTTGAAACAAGGGCACTAGTTTACCTTGATGTTGTTTCCTGGCTGGAAAGTAAAGTCTATGAAAAACCAATTCAGGAAATCATCAGGGTTAAATATCTTGAAAGACAGAAAGTAAAGTGAAAAGTGATGCTTCGACACATTCGACTAGCGCTCAGTGCTGCGTCTGCTAAACTCATCCTTGTGCTATGGATTCGACTCACGCATCCTTTGTACAACCTGCTCACCACGGCGCATCTAAGCAACCGAGTGAAGAGTGAATTTAATTTGCGTTAATCTGCGAAATTAGCGGCAAAAAGGAGTGAAAAATGATGAGTGTGTTTCGACCAGCTTTGCTCATCCTAAGGCGAAAACTCAGCAATCAAAGTGAAAAGTTGATTTGGATTTATATTATAGGAGCCTCATTCTATTTTGCTTCTAATAGTCCATCTATCATTTCATGGTCACAAGCTTGTTGAAAGGACA
>JBDUDG010000331.1:0-4042 GCA_040003045.1 Saprospiraceae bacterium
GAAATGCGAAATGCGAAATGCGAAATGCGAAATGCGAAATGCGAAATGCGAAATGCGAAATGTAGGACGTGTGACACGTTACCTTAAATAGTTCCAATGTTTTCTAGTATTTTAATATTTATCTCAAATCTCAATACTCAAATCTCAATACTCCAAGAATGGCCATAATCCGTCCCGTACATAACATTCATCCGCAATTTGGAAAAGGCTGCTTTCTGGCTGATACCGCCGTCGTGGTGGGCGATGTCATCATGGGTGATCAATGTTCTGTATGGTGGGGAGCGGTGGTAAGAGGTGATGTCAATTCAATCCGAATTGGAGACCGCGTCAATATCCAGGATGGTGCTATCCTTCACGCAACATTTCAAAAATCAGTAGTGATCATTGGAAATGATGTTTCGATAGGTCATAATGCCATAGTGCATGGTTGTAAAGTAGAAGATGAAGTCCTCATCGGTATGGGATCTATCATCATGGACAATGTGGTCGTTGAAAAACATGTCATCGTTGCTGCCGGAGCAGTAGTACTCGAAAATTCGATTTTAGAATCTGGCTGGATATACGGAGGAATGCCGGCAAAAAAATTGAAAGAGCTCGACCCTGATTCTAAACAATTTTTCATCACAAGGACAGCGGCGAATTATATCAAGTATGCAGGATGGTTCAGTGCCCCCCCCACCACCTGAAGAGGGAGCATTAAATGGAGAAATCATCAAATACCCCTTGGTTGCTGAGCTGTAGGACAAGGATGGGCGTTGAAAGTCGAAGCATCAGGGGGCAGCCGGTACTTTTACAAATACCACTTCTTATAATCCTTCCTCGAGGCTTCAATCACCCTCATTGCTTCTGCTCTGCCATATAAATTTGGTATTTCAACCGGCTGTGTTTTGCCGGGATAGAGTTTGTAGGTAAGGAAATAATGGGTCAGTCGTTGAAGGATGGATTCGGGTAGTTCAAAAATATCTGAGATGTGTGCATACATCGCATCTTTCTCCAGGACAGCTATGATCTTATCATCAGCCTGATGGGCATCAATCATTTTCATACCCCCGATCGGAATAGCCTGAACAAGAATATCTCCACGCACGATCCGGTGTTCAGTTAATACAAGGATATCAAGAGGATCTCCGTCGCCTTCGATTCCGGTTTGCCCTGTTTGTTGCATACACAATGCTGCCACTTCTTCTTTACAATATGTTTGAGGGATAAAACCGTACAAGGCCGGCACCACATTTGAAAATAATTGTGGACGATCGACTTTAAGGATACCACTTGATTTGTCAATCTCATACTTCACCGTATCTGAAGGGGTGATCTCAATAAAAGCCGTTACAATGGAAGGAGCCTGTTCGCCGATGTCTACACCATGCCAGGGATGCGATTTGAAATTATTTGCCATAGGTTTTATTTTGACCGGATGGTAAATGTAAGGATTGCTGAAGTGGCGTTTTAGAAAATACCTTTTAAGTCAATCTACCTTGGCAGGATTTCAACAAGACAAGTTTTCTTAAGCTTTAATTCCCTCGTTTTGGGATTTATAAAAGACATGTTTAATGAGCTCACATGAAAATCATCAAATGTTTTGATCAACTTATATGGAGGCAACCGGCCAAGCACTTCAGAAGGAATAAAAATCCAGCTGCCAGCCTTAACAGTGTCAAGTTGTTCAATATAAATAGTTGGAACTGCATATCCGCTATAGTAGTCCAGAGAATACCCGAAGATATCATGCCAGTACATGTGAGTCGGTTTTTCCATAGCGACATATTTTCCGACTTGGGCAGGCGATTCATATTTCAACAGGTTCGGATAAAATTGCAGGCTCATCATAAGCTGAAAGATCAACACACCTGTCAAAGATGGAAGTAACCATCGGTCTGCTGCGTCAGTTGCTTTCATTCGCCACCACCAGAATAAGGCATAAAAAATACAGAGAAGAATGGCCAGCCAGGGAGCATGAGCAGGGAAAATGTAAAATATGATCAAAGCAGCCACGCCTATTAAAACATGTATGACGAAGAGTTGAATATATTCAAGCCATGCCGGTAGTTTCTGTGCAAATCTGTTCAGAAAATCAGCAGTCATGATAGCGGCAAAGGGAAATAACGGATAGATATAATGCGGCAATTTGTACCTGGATGTTGACAATGCAATAAAAGGAATGATAAATCCGGATAGTGAGATCCATTCTGCATTCATCCTGATCTCTTTTTTAATTTTCCAACATGATGAGAATTTGAAATATAATGCCGGCAGGAAAAGCAACAACCAGGGTTGAATATCCCAAATAATAGTTTGAAAAAAATAATACCAGGGAGCATTATTATGCCAGGTGCTGGCACCCGAAATGCGTCCAAAACTTTGGGTCCAGAAATAAAATAATAAACCCGAAGGTCCCTTAATGCCATAAGCTTCTTTCTCAGGATGAAGATCATATTGCATGTACAATCCGTAGCACATAGGAGCCAATACCAATGCAACCGGAATAAGCACAAGGATCCATGCAGGATTAAATATTTTCTTCCATTGGCTAGTCAACACCAGATGACCGGCAATTGCAGCAGCAGGAAAAAACAAACCCAACGGGCCTTTCGCAAGCATTGCACCTCCAATACAAAGTCCAGCCGACAGTAAATATTTTATTTTTTTCTGCCTCAGAAATTGCGATAGCAGGAATATACTCCAGATGATAAATGAACTAAGAAGGCCATCTGTCCTGATATCATTAGTCATCAGGAAAAACGCCTGTGTGGTCCCCAGCATTAATACGGCAATTATCCCAGTCCTTTTGTCATACCATTCTTTTGCAAAAAAATAAGTAGCCAAAAGTGAACTCAATAAAAACAGGACAGGAAAAATTTTATAGCCAATATTTGTATTCCCCAAAAATGAAATGCTTAATGAAGAAAGCCAAAAGAGGAGTGGTGGTTTGTCCAGATAGTCCTGACCCCGCATCAACACCTGGAGATATTGTCCACTCTTTGACATTTCCATAGAGATATCTGCATACTGGGCAGCATCTATTTCCATTACATCAATGGTAAGATTGATGCAGGAGACGATGGCAATAATTCCTAAAAAGAAATAATACCTGTAGGTGTAAAAAAAAGATGAAATCTTTGAGTCTACCAGAAAGGGCATGATCATGCAAGATAATCTTGCAGAATCAATTGCTTTTCAACTTTACAGGATTTATCTTGTTTCATTAGTTCTTTTGACAGAATCGTTATCTTTCAATGGGGTAGGTATGTTTTGACGTAATTCTATAACTCCACATTGAAATTTTATTACGGATTCTTTAAAATAATTCTCACAAAAAACAAACGATATGAAAAACACAATCAAACTAAAAATCATCGGACTAGGTATATTCTCGATGATGGTATTTAACCAGGCTTTTGCTCAAGACGGGACAAAAGTGGGCATACGAGCCGGAGTATTGGTTTCCCGTCAGGATTATAATAGTGGTAATCTCGATATAAATACAAAATCAAAGCTTGGCCTTGATCTTGGATTAGTAGCCGATTTTCCCATAGGAACCGGAGAGGTGCTGTATATCAGTCCGGAATTCCATTGGCTTCAGAAAGGTGGTAAGCTTGAAGATCTTAATGGCACCGTCGGTGAGATTACCAGCACCCTGAATTACATCGAAGTTCCACTTTTGCTAAAACTGCGTTTTGGAGATCAGGTCGGCTTTATGCTTTTCGCTGGACCGAGTTTTGGATATCTGCTGGATGGAAAGAATAGCTCAAATGATTTCGATGTTGATTTTTATAAAAGGATTGAAATCGGCGTTCATGCAGGCGGTGGAATTGCGATCGGACCTCTTGAGATAGACCTACGTTATATCTATGGCGTAAGCAATGTTTCAGATAGTGAGTTTGATATAAAAAATCGTGGATTGGGAGCAGGTGTGAGCCTGATATTCTAGACATTTTTTTGGAAAAAACTTTCAAAAAGAGATTATAAATGCAGGCCGGGACATTTTCCCGGCCTCGTTATTTATCAATACCTTTGCCCTCCTTATGACCTCGGCAAAAGA
>JBDUDG010000332.1:0-3996 GCA_040003045.1 Saprospiraceae bacterium
ATAAGTGATCAGAAATTGCTCAAGAGCCTCATCTTTCAATTGGGAAATGAGCTTGGTGAAAATTGCTTTCTGTTATTCGGCTCGAAAGAAGATAGTAAGGCATTGCTAATGCTTTACATCAGTGATGATCTGGTAAAATCTAAAAAACTTAATGCCGGAAATATTATAAAGGAGCTTGCCGTATCCATCAAAGGCGGGGGTGGGGGACAGCCATTCTTCGCTTCTGCCGGTGGAACATCGCCTGAAGGTTTGCAGGAAGCACTTCTGAATGGTAAACGATTTGTAGAGAATTAATTTTGCGGAAGATATTATACAACTTTGGTCAAAGTTGGAATGCAATGAATGCGAATAATCTTTTCCCGGTACCAGATCAGTTGAAATGGAAACAGTGGAGGATAAAATAAAAATCGGGATCATCGGCACAGGACACCTGGGCAGGTATCATATTGAGTGCGCTCAAAGGATTGAAGAACTTTCCCTGATAGGTATATATGACATTGATTCTGAAAGGTCGCAGCAAATGGCCTCTACTTATAATGTCAGGTTATATCAAGGATTAAAAGATTTGCTAAAGGATGTTGATGCTGTGTGTATAGTGACTCCTACCAGCACACATTATGACATAGCACTTGAGGTCATAAAGGCAGGGAAACATTTATTTATTGAAAAACCACTTACAGATCATCCTGACACCAGTAGAGATCTTGCCAATCTGATCAGCCAAAAAAAACTGATCGGAAGGGTTGGGCATGTTGAGAGGTACAATCCTTCGTTCATTGCCGCGCAACAATTCGGATTGAATGAGCCTGTTTTTATAGAAGCTCATCGTTTAGCTCCATTCAATCCAAGAGGGATGGATGTTCCGGTTGTAATGGACCTGATGATACATGACATTGACCTCGTGCTTTCAATGGTTAATTCAGAAGTCGATCATATTGAAGCCAATGGAGTAGGAGTGGCAGGGAAATCAGCTGATATATGCAATGCCCGCATCACTTTTAAAAATCGGACTGTAGCAAACCTGACTGCCAGCCGGATCAGTCTTAAGCAAATGAGGAAACTCAGATTATTTCAACGTGATAAATACATCGCCATAGACTTTCTGAACAATGAAGTTCAGGTTGTCAAGCTTTTGCACAGCGAACCTATTGATGCAATGTCAATGAAACTGGAGCTACCTGATGGAGATCGGTGGATCGCCGCAGATAACCCTCACATTGAAAAACACAATGCTATCGAAGAGGAATTAAAAGAATTTTCTGCAGCTATAAGAAACAATTCAGACAAAGGTGTGACGTTTGATGACGGAGCAAAAGCAGTAGAGGTGGCACATAAAATCCTGGATCAAATCACACAATATGAGGTTTAGAAAACAAAATGGTTTGCTAAAATGGTTGTTTTTAGCATGTGCGATTAGCATTGCAGGATGTGATCTGATCAATCCATCGGAGCCTGTTCCTTCTCGTATCAAGCTTGATAAGTTTGATCTTCAGACCCAACCCGGACAGGGTTCTGATCAAAGTAAAATCACAGATGTTTGGGTCTATGCAGGTTCGAATTTTCTCGGCGTATTTACACCTCCTGTAGAAATCCCTTTTATTGCAGATCAGAATGAAACTGATTTCATATTCCATCCGGGCATCCGGAATAATGGAATAGCAAATGATGCCATTATTTATCCATTGTATACTCCTTATGAAATTACTTTAGCTACGACACCTGGATCAATATCTGAGGTCATGCCTGTCACACACTATCAGGCAGGCACTGTAGTAAGTCTAAATGCCGATTTTGAAATTGGAAATGAATTTGGAGACAATATTGATACCATTCCGGAGAGCTTTGTGGCAAGAACGATGGAATCTCCATTCGAAGGAAGTTATTCAGGTGAAATCGTATTAACGAAAACTGCAAATTATATCCTTGTTGGAAATTCAATTTCTATTGGAGGCCTGCCTACAGATGGCCGAAAAACATATCTCGAATTTCAATATAAGAGTGAAATGGAGATGAGTATTGGCCTAATGGGGATATCTCTTCAGGGATTGAAATCTTATAACTTTTTCTACCTTGTCAAGCCCAGTGCAAACTGGAATATGCTCTACATTGATCTTACATCTCAGCTCATGAATTCAGATTTTCCAGCGTATGAAATTTTATTCAGATCGCTTTATCCGGCTGATGCCACCAAGCCTGAACTGAAGATTGAACTTGACAATGTTAAAGTAGTGCATTTATAACCTGATGAAGCGACTACGGCGATTTCATATGTTTCTTTATGCGTGTGCTGATCTTATGTCAGCGACTTTGGCCTGGGCGTTATTTTATTTTTTTAGGGCATTGAGTGAGGGAAAGACATTTGATCATGGAGTGATCGATGATTATAATTTCTGGTATGGGTTAGTGATCGTACCTCTTGGCTGGGTGATCTTCTACTGGATATTTGATCGGTACCAGGATATCTACAGGTTGTCACGTCTGACTACTTTGATCCGTACTTTTTTTCTTTCGTTGGCAGGTGTCATCATTATATTTTTTACACTGTTGCTGGATGATAAGGTTCAAAATATTTCTACCTATCTACAGTCATTTTTACGATTGTTTATTCTGCATTTTACAATCACTGCTGTAGTCAGGATGATCATACTGACTATTGCCAGCAGAAGACTCAAGGCAGGACACATCACCTATTCGACCATCATCATCGGTGGTAATCAAAAAGCATTTGACCTGTATGAAGATATCCGTACCAGAAAAAAAAGTCTTGGTAACAGGCTGATTGGATTTATAGAAAGTGAAACTAATGGCCATCAGGTATTGAATGGTTATCTCCCAAACCTTGGGAATATAGATCAGATGGCAGAGATCATCCGGAAAAATGATGTTGAGGAAGCATTGATTGCTATTGAAACTTCTGAGCATAATAAGTTGAAAAGCATACTTGACATTCTATTTGATTTCAATGAAGAGGTTCTTGTCAAGATAATACCTGACATGTATGATATACTTTTGGGGACAGTCAAGATGGATTACCTATATGGAGCAGTGTTGATTGAGATTAGGCAGGGTTTGATGCTTAATTGGGAAAAGCTGGTTAAAAGGATTCTCGACATTACGATTAGTATTATGGGGCTGATCATTCTCATTCCCGTTTTCCTTTACATCGCCATCAGGGTACGGTTCTCTTCAAGAGGACCTATTTTTTATTCACAGGAGAGGGTGGGCCTGAATGGTAAGCCGTTTCAAATTTTTAAATTTCGTTCGATGTATCCAGGATCGGAGGGCGATACTCCACAATTATCATTCGATGGTGATGGGAGATGTACCCCTTGGGGCAGTGTAATGCGAAAGTGGAGACTGGATGAATTGCCTCAGCTATGGAATGTGCTGATCGGGGAAATGTCATTAGTGGGGCCAAGGCCTGAAAGGAAATATTTTATTGACCTGATCATGAAACAGGCGCCACACTATAAGCATCTGCTTAAGGTCAGGCCCGGAATAACTTCGTGGGGTCAGGTGAAATATGGTTATGCCAGCAACATAGAGCAAATGGTACAGCGATTGAAGTTTGATATCCTCTATATTGAAAACATGTCGATCACGCTTGACATCAAAATCCTCTTCTATACTATTCTGATCGTAGTGCAGGGCAAAGGAAAATGAGGGCGAAACCTGGTCTCGCCCTCCGGATATTTTAATGCTGCTTTATTTTAAAAACAGGAAGAAGGATTAGATCCTTTTACGTCTTGGTTTGTCATCGAAGTCATCATCATAACGCTTCTTAGGACGGTCGTCCTGGAAGCGATTATTTGATTTCGGTTTGTCATCCCCCCAACGGTCAGATCTTGGAGCACTAGGGCGCCTGTCTCCACCTCCTGAATTGAAAGGAGGTCGAGGACCAGATCTTGGTGGGCCACCTCTTCCGCGATCATTGCTGCGAGGTGCAGGATCTGATTCTTTGACAAGCACTTCTTTGCCTTCCATTTCAACCCCATT
>JBDUDG010000333.1:0-3993 GCA_040003045.1 Saprospiraceae bacterium
GGATTTTAAGGAAGTATTAACGATGCTTTTGGTTGAAATTGATTTTCAAATCACGTCTTTTCAAAAATGTCTACTGTTTAGTTGAAGTTCAGAGAACTTTGATCTTAATATTCCTGTACCAGACCTGGTTACCATGATCCTGTAAAGAAATTTTTCCTTTAGAGGCCATACCGAAACCTTTCATGTCCTTGAATTTAGATTTGCTGATCATGTCCTTCCATTTATCGGTATACATTTCATATTCCACCACCTTTCTTCCATTGAGCCAATGTTCGACATGTCCTTTGTTTTTGATGAGACGGACTTTGTTCCACTGTCCGGCAGGCTTCACAGTGACATAATTAGTTTCAATCAGGTCATATAGATCACCGGCTTTATGCGCTTTGAATCTAGCATCCGGATGACATGTATTGTCCAGCACCTGCATCTCGGGACCTGTTTGCCAGACATAATCATGATCAGTTGATTCCACCACATCATAGATAATACCGCTATTACCGCATGGTGAAATTTTCCAATCGATATCAAGCTCAAAATTTTCATATTCATCTGCAGTCAGTATATCACCTCCGTCTAGAGCCTGCCAGTCCCCATTCGGGTTTTTCTTTGCATCGAGCATGATCGCATTGTCATTGACTTTCCATCCTGTACCAATGTTGGCTTTATTGAAATTATGCCAACCATTTGTTGTCTTTCCATCAAATAATAATTTCCAACCGGCAGCTTCTTCAGATGGCGAAAGTGTATTTAAACTCATCACTGGGACTGTCGTTGGCACGATAAGATTCCCTTGAGGGATCTGATTCATAGTATACCAGGCTTCTGTGGACCATAGTTGCAAACCTGAATCGCTCACATAAGGATTGGCCATATGAATGTATACCAAATGTCCCGGCTTCATTCCGACGAGCTTCAGCGAAACTTTTTTACGATCAGCAGACACGTATGCCGCAGAGACTTTCAATTTTTCAAGATCAACCTTCGGCCCGCCATAATCAGCAGTAGGCACATAGCGCCACTGCTTTACTTCCCAGTCATTGACATTCCATCCGTCACCGTCTTTCAATGGTTCGGTGAATTCAATTTCAACACCATCTGTTTTCGCACGGACGGCCAGCATTTCAAATGTAGGTTTGCCATTATATTTTAAGCGCTGTAACCCATACCATAGTTTATCCGATTGCTGCCAATTGCCTGGATTTCCAATACCACCGACATACAATGCACCATCAGGTCCCCATACCATCCTGTTGATGCCTGCTTCGAGGCCCTGGATAAATCTGAAAACTACACCCTGGTATTCGCCATTTATTTTTTCAACAAATACACGCTTTACCCCACCATGGGTTACTTCGCCGTGGATCATCTGTCCTTTGTATGGTCCATCATTGATAGCCAGGGGAGTAGATGGCGAATTTCCGATCTCATCTTGAGGGAGGTATACTACAGGAGGCTTTTCCTTAAGCGACGCCGTACCTGCAAAATCAACAGACCGGGAACCAAACCATGCATCTTGTGTCACATGAAGGATCTTGCTTGCCGGTAGCCAATCCCCCTGATTGTCCGCAACAAATATTTCATTGTCAACTCCAATTCCAATTCCATTAGGTGTTCTGAATCCACTGGCAACGTAATGCAATTCTCCGGAAGGAAGATCAAACCTGACTGCGTGACCACGACTCGGTGGTTGATTCGGAGCTGATGCACCTCCGGGTAAAATGTCAGTAGCAAGAGTAGCATACAGGTCACCATTCTTTTCTGCAAGACCAAAGGAGAATTCATGAAAATTTCCTGAGGTCTGCCAATTATTTGAGACACACTGATATTCATCGATCATGCCATCACCATCATCATCGATCAATCTGGTGAGCTCTTGTTTCTGCATGATGTAGATCGTGTCATGGATCACCTTTAGCCCAAGCGGTTCTGCTAATCCACTTGCGATCCTTTTCACTTTGATTTGCGAAGGATCGCCACTCGTGACATTGGACAGAAGATATACTGAACCTGATGGATCCCATGTGCTGATTGCGAGACGACCATCCGACATGAAATCCATTCCTCCGACCTTTGGCAAAAAATCCCACGGCCGTGCTTGTGTGAGATCATAGGAAGGATGAACACTTATCTCTGAAGACATATCGCCGGGAATAAGCTGGCCCGTCATCATCGAAAGTGTTTTTCCCTGCAATAATGGATTGATATCTGTTGAATGCAATAATGCTATCGAAGGAATGCCTGTCCATTCAGTCGCGTCTTTTGGTTTCCATTCAAGCGATAAATACCTTCCACCTTTACCCTGCAGATATTCCAGGACGATGGGATGATATCCTGCAGATAATTTGAGAGTGGTTTCTTTTACTTCAGTACCATGTAGCCCATCGTTGTCAAGGATCAGCTTTCCATCAATAGTTACTTTTGAACCATCATCGCTCCAGATACGAATCCCCGTTGTGGTATCCTTTTCTGCATACAGATAGCCTTTAGCAATCAGTACAAAATCTTCGTCCAGACCCCCAAATTTTTGTGCATCAATATTTTGAAAATCAGAAATGATCCCTGCCTGATCAGATTTTTTTCCCGGAGGTATTGTTGGAATTTTTTCTATTCCAACCTGATGCAAATATGCTTCGACAAATAATCCGGGCAACAAATCCTTACCATCTGTCATGCTTGTATTTAAAATTATCGCTGCTGTGGGGGCATCATTTTGTCCGGTATCAGTCGTGTCAAGCGACAATACATAGCGGACGATTTGTTGCGCATCAGCTATGGGTAGTTCAGGATGTGCACTCATCACTTGTGAACCCCAGATACCTGCACCACCTTTAATTATTTTATTTGATAACGTGGCTACGGTTTCGTCATCGAGGTGATATCGTTGTGCTATCTGTTTGAATGAAGGACCAATTGTCTGCACATTTGTATTGTGACACGTCTTGCAATCATTTTTTGCAATCAGTCTTTCACCCAGTGGTAGTAAGCTTTCATCTTCACCAAGTGAATTAGGATTGGATATGCTGGGTGAGCCAACGAACATGGTGGTGAATATTGTTTCACCTTCATTATTGAGCGTCAGCATTCCATCGAGCATTAGCAGTTGCCTGGACTTTTCCTGTGTATATTCTTCTTTGTCAACATTCCATTTCCCATTCGTGGAGACATTTTGTTTTAGTGCAATGGAAGTGACTTGCTGCGCCAAACCAATATCGTAACCTTTTACCGCTTTGGTGACATTGAACGTTCGCTCAAAACCCATTTGCCCATCATCCATCTTTACAAATTCAGGTTGCTCACTGACCTGGAGAATTGTGCCGTCGTTGCATAACAACTCATACATCATGATGGCGTGGTCATTGCTGAATTTATGACCTTTGTATTGAACTTGTTTCAGTACATTCTGGCCGTTTTTCGTGACTGTCCATGGTTGTTTATGTGGATTTTTTAGCCAGATGTTACCTATTGATATTGGTTGCGGACCATGAGCATTGTCATATACGGCGCCCTGAAGCTTTACATTTCCTTTCCAAACCTGGTAAAGAGAACAACTGTCTGTTCGGTAAGCTGCCCAAATATTGTCGTGGAGTGCAAAGGTGATCATCCTTGGTTGTTGGTCAAGAACAGATCTGAAAACCCAAGGCTGGTATGGGCGGTCCGTTTCAGATACTGTAGTACTCTTCTGACATGCTGTAAGTGAGAGAAGTATCGCAATCGACCAGAGGAATTTCGTTTGGTATTTCATCGATTTATATGATTTGACAGTCAATAATACTGAAATTATCATGATGGGTTTAGTATATCAAATGCATCACATTTTTTATATTTGAGTAATTAAAACCAACCTTAAATGAAAATTATAAAATATCTTCTGTACGTCGTGTTAGCCCTTGTGGTGATTGTCGTTGTTCTGGGGCTTGTTGGTCCCAAAACCTACAAACTCGAAAGATCTGTTGTTATTGCCGCCACACCTGATGCAGTCTGGTCTCATATGAA
>JBDUDG010000334.1:0-3985 GCA_040003045.1 Saprospiraceae bacterium
GCCAGTCACCCAAACTTTGGTACACAAGATTTGCCACAACAGCACCCAATAATCCAACAGAAGCCACAATCATAGTACCGTATCCGCGTCTGTCTTTGTGAATTGTTTCTGTCACTAATGTGATGCCTGCACCTAGCTCACCAGCCAGGCCAATACCTGCAAACAAGCGGCAGATAGCATATGCATCGACAGACTGGACCATTCCATTAGCAATATTGGCCAAAGAATACAGAACAATTGAACCAAAGAGAACTGAAAGCCTTCCTTTTTTATCCCCAAGTATCCCCCAGAAAATTCCACCAATCAGCATACCATACATCTGCATGCTGATCAGAAATGCACCCTGATCTCTATTAGCATCACCAATTATTCCTAAGTCAGTTAAACTAGCCTTTCGCACGATCCCAAAAAGCAGAATATCATAGATATCTACAAAATATCCAAGTGCGGCTACAATGACGATGGGCGTTATAAATCGGGTTGTGTTGGTATTTCTTTGTTGCATTTGATCGAGGGAATAATTTTTAATACGGGTTCAATATAAAAGAAAAAAACTCAGTCCTACCCCAACCCCCCTGAAAAGGTGGACTTTGTTTCAGTACCCTTCTTATGGGGCAGGAGGTAATAAAAAAGGCCCGACGTTTTAGCCAGGCCTTCATGATTTATTTTTGAATCAATCTCTTAATGCTTCTCCTGAACGTCTGAAAAAGCAGAATGACACTGATGGCTACTGAAGCGATATGAATATCCTAAACTGATGGAATAATCTGCAAATGCTGCATCACCCTGTACGTGAACTCTTTGCGAGGGATCTGTAATGACTGAATTCTGCAGGTCTTGCTGTGCAATGTCAGCAGCACTTTGAATCCTGTTGCGTACGATATTTTGCGGAACAAAAAGACTAAAGCTATGATTGCCAACTCGCAAAGAAACTCCCGGCTCAATTGCTATAACATAACCAGGTCTGCGATACGCAATCTGACCACCAAATGCATCATAAGCAGGAATTCCTTCCCATCTGCCTGCAAGAGATAATGTAATGCGATTAAATAAATTAGTCATAAAACCTGCTCGAACAAAATATTGATCGGGACTTGCAAATTCATTGTAACCTGTCAATGTACCGAGTACTAAATTATCGATTGGACTTTTTACAACAGTTGGAGAAGATTTATATGCTCCATTGGATTCTCTTGGATTGAACATATAATACCCATTCGCAAAACCATAAAAATTGTTGAATATTTGTCTAAAGGCCTGAAGTTCTACTGAAACTCCTAATCCACCATCACCTGGCTGAATAGCCTGATCCATGACAACAAAATCTTTTTTTGTGCCATCAGATTGCGGAACCTGATTGTCAGTTGCATCAAATTTTCCTGTAGGTAATTTGATACCAAGTCCTATCATGAGGTTCCCACCAACAGATGTTTCAGGATCAAATACCCAATAGTTTAGTCCTACGCGCATGTCACCAATTCCAGCCGCAAAAACACTGTAGCGAAATGTATCAACAGGAGATGACTGACGAAGCACCTGGGAACGCTCATTATGTACATAAGGTATTGTAGCATTCAATTGCAAACGATTGCTAAGTCCGTAATTGAAATTTATATCCAGTGCATGAGAATAGATGTTCACTGCATTGCCACGGTCATTTCCGTCTGCATCATGTCCGCCACCGGTGAGCTGACGCTGTGGTTGCTCCTCTGTGCCTACATAATGTCTCCATGAATGAAAATATCTGTAGTTGGCTCCAACCTGGAAATTACCCTTCATCAGGTTGTACGAATCGGATGGGCTAAGGCTCAGGCCTCCCATCTGACGTACACCAATACATCCCTGGGCATCAGCATTTAACATTCCCTTGAGCATGAAGAGGGTTATAAAAAGAATGGCTTTAAATTTCATAATGGTAGTGTTTTGAATGACAATATATATTTATAAGAAAATCAGTGTTTTATAGATGCAAAAAAATAAATATATTAATTTTTCTACATCCACTGATCATACCCATGCAAATGTAATTCCAGAAAAAAGGAAAGGAGGCTTTACAGGATTAGATTTTGCTTAGATTTTCTACCTGGCATGGATGATAGTTCAATCTCCGGTGACGAATTCGGAAATTTTCCATTTATCATTCTTATCCCTATACAGAAACAGGCGCGGACCCATCAGGCTATAAATGAACTTCGAATTCACCCATCCTTTTTTTGACTTATCCATAGCCTGGATATTATACCATTCAATATTGCCTGCTTTGTCTGATCGCGTAATAAGCTCACCTTTTTTGTTTGATATGAAGCGGACAACATTATAATCCAATTGCTTTACAACAGGAGAATTCGTATTCGCATCTTTTCTTAAGTTGACATTGTGGCCAGTGATCAGACCTATATAATAAGGATCATCTTCAATGCCAAGATCAATGGCATATGAATAGGGGAATACAAACTGGTACTTGCCGGTTTCATCCGCTGTATCATGAAGGAATACCCCTCCCATACCAATCACCTTTGTCATTGCTTTCCAAAATTCTCCTGAATCATTCTTCATGTCCCATTCTTTAATGAATGAACGAAGATCATCCTCACGACCGAAAGCACCTGTTTCGTCTCTGTCAAGACGACTGATGATCCACGAAGTGTCCCTTACAGCAAGCGCTTTTTGGAGACTCGCTACGAATGCAGTCAGGGAAGGATCTGTATTTACTTCATTCCTGGGGGGAAATTTTCTGTCTTGTGCAAATGCTGAGTGGAACAAACAGAAACTGATCAAAAGGATAAAGATGTGTTTCATGAAGTCGGTTGGTTTGTTTTTTTACTGCTAAAATACCAGTACAACGGGATTCCAATGCAGGTCAGTAATATTCCAAATACAGAATTGATAAGGACAGATTTGCCTGACATGTAATTGCTTATGTCATTGAATAATGTGACGATGAGAAAAAATGCAGCGAATAACACAAAAATGGCAGGCACGAAAGGATAGCCCCAGACTTTGTAAGGTCTTTCTGTTTCAGGCATTTTTTTTCTCAGGACAAATATTCCAAACGCACTCATACCATAGAATAAGTAGCTCACAAAAATCAACATGTCCGTCAGCGTATCAAAAGAACCACTGATCACTAATAGCGAAGTCCATATACAATGAATCCAGATAGCATTTGCCGGTGTCCCATACTGAGGATGTATCCGTCCCATGGAACTGAAAAATTTACCATCGACAGCCATCGCAAATGAAACTCTTGTTGGCGCCAGAATATTAGCATGCGTAGTTCCAAATGTAGAAAGGATAACGATCAATGCAATAATGCCTCCTCCAATTGTTCCAAATGCAATTTTCATGGCATCAGATGCGACCATTTGAGAAGTGGCCAATGTATCTATCGGCAGCATATAGAGATAAGCCGCATTGATCAATACATAGATCACAATGCATGTAACGACACCAGCCAATAGACTTCTTGGAATATTCCGTTGTGGATGGTCGATTTCTCCTGCTACAAAACCAATATTGTTCCATCCATCATAGCCCCAGAAAGCTCCTGAAGTCGCCGCCACTAATGCTCCAAGCAGTGCCCAGCCTTTTGGCGAAATCAATGATGATGATTGCACAAGATTATGAAGTGTCCCTGTACCTGAAAAAAGCAAGCCAAAAATAACCATGACAATTGCCGCAATTTTTAAAAATGTAACGACGACAGAAACATTTCCACTCAGCTTTGAGCTCCGGCTGTTGATATAACTCAGCAATGCAACCACCAGAATAGTTACTCCTTTCACGCCTATATTTTCCAATGGAAAAATATGTCCGATCAGGGGAATAAAAACGTCAATTGATTTTTCAGCTTCTGGAGTTAATCGTGGCAATTGAATAAAATACTCCAGGTATGTTCCCAGGACATAAGCAATCGATGCAACTCCGGCTGTATTGATCACAGCAAATCCAGCCCATCCATAAAGGAATGCAATGAAGTCACCAT
>JBDUDG010000335.1:0-3960 GCA_040003045.1 Saprospiraceae bacterium
CTTTTTAGTTTATTAGCTTTCTTAAGCGGCAATGGACAAAAAAATTCTCCGGTAAAGGATGAATTGACCGATCAATTTGTTCATTATTTTAATGGGCAGCAGTACGATAGCATCTTTAATTTATTCTCCCCGGAAATGAAGGCTGCCTTGCCCCTGGATAAAGCGGTTGATTTTTTGTCGAAAATGAAAAAAGATGCCGATACGATTGTCAAATATGAATACATTGATAAAAAACAAAGCTACCGGAGATACCGGGCCGATTTTGTAAAAGGTCTTTATTGGTTGAGCATTGCTCCAAATGAAAAGAACAATATTGCCGGTTTTTATTTTAATGAATATGATGGTCCCGGCGAAAAACCTTCGATGACCCGCAACAAAACAAAAATGACATTGCCTTTTACAGGTGAATGGATTGTTTTCTGGGGAGGTGATACTAAGGAGCAGAATTATCACATCATAAGCCGTTCTCAAAAGAATGCCTTGGATATCATGAAGATGGATGAAAAGGAAAAAACATTCAGAACAAATGGCAAGAAGAACGAAGACTATTATGCTTTCGGGCAACCATTGATAGCTCCTTGCGATGCAGAAGTGGTAACTGTTATTGACGGAGTGAAAGATAATATTCCAGGTGAAATGAATACGGACCAGGTTACCGGCAATACAGTTGTATTAAAAACAGCGGCGGTAGAATATATTTTGTTCGCTCATTTTAAATTGAATTCTATTAAAGTAAAGGTTGGCGATAAAGTTACAAGAGGACAAATGCTGGGTCTTTGCGGAAACTCAGGCAATTCTTCCGAACCACACCTCCATTTTCATATACAGGACAAGGAGAACATGATCGGTTCAACAGGTATCAAATGCTATTTTGATAATCTGATGGTAAGTGGCGTTTTAAAATCTGACTATTCCCCTGTAAGAGGAGATAGGATAAAAAGTCCACAATAATCCCCATTTTGTAGAACGAAGGATTGGCATTCAGCCATTTCTTTACTGGCACAGTATTGGAATAATCCAGCATAGTTTAACCAATTATTTATTTCATTTAAACAAACTACTATGCTCTACCTAATCGCTGTTATCCTGATCATAGGCTGGATACTTGGATTTTTTGTCTTTTCAGCCGGTGGACTGATCCACGTGTTGCTGGTAATTGCAATTATTGCAATTATATTACGCTTGATACAGGGAAGAAACCCTGTCTGACGTATCAATGGACCATACAAACTTATTAACTGAATTTTTGAATGAGAAGGCTGAGCTTTATAATCAGCCTTCTTTTATTTTATCTGACCCCATTTCTATACCTCATTTATTCACTAAGAAACAGGATATCGAGATCGCCGGGTTCTTTGCTGCTATTTTTGCCTGGGGCAACCGTACTACCATCATCCAGAAATCAAAAGAGTTGATGGCATTGATGAATATGAGCCCTTATGAGTTTTGCATGAATGCTGATCCTGGAAAGCTAAAAGCTTTGATGAGCTTCAAACACAGAACATTCAATACAACCGACCTGCTATATTTTATTGAATTCTTTAAGTTTCATTATTCAAAACATGATAGTATTGAGACGGCTTTCACCGATCATGGCGATAGCATCGAAGAAATGCTAAAAGGATTTCACCATTATTTTTTTTCGCTGGATGATATACCCGGGAGAACAAAAAAACATATTGCCACACCCGAACGCAATTCAAGTTGCAAACGGTTAAACATGTTTCTCCGGTGGATGGTCAGAAAAGATAGCAAAGGCGTTGACTTCGGCATCTGGTCCACCATTTCCTCATCAATACTGGTATGTCCCATCGATCTGCATGTATCCAGGGTGGCCAAACGATTAAATATTTTGAAGCGAAAACAAACCGATTGGCAAGCCGCTATCGAACTAACCAATTATTTAAAGACATTGGATGCGAATGACCCGGTGAAATATGATTTCGCATTATTTGGCCTGGGGGTAATGGAAAAGTTTTAGACCTCGCATTATGCTTAATTTTAAACCAGCAATGAAACAGGATGAGTCCATATATAAAGTAGCACAGGAACTTGGCATTGTGTTGAAAGAACACCCTGCTTCACTGAACAGGGAATTGCTCGCCGCTAAAATAAATGAGATGATCTCGGCTGATTTTCAAAAGCTCATTGCTATCCTTTACAGGATGGATGTGAGTGAACCAAAATTGAGATCACTGTTAAAAGATAATCCGGGCAGTGATTCAGGGTTGATCATTGCCGACCTGATGATCGAGCGGCAGGTGCAGAAAATAAAATCCCGCCAACAGTTTCGTCAGCGGGACAATGATATTGATGAAAATGAGAAATGGTGAGAGAAACTAACCGCAAAGGTGGAGAGTCGCAGATTTTGTTTCTCTACCTCCGTACAGGCCTGGTGGATTGACAACGATTACATCCATAGTTGAAACAAAAAATCCCGCATTAAGCGGGATTACTATATTATCAGTTTGCGCCTCTGCGGTTTAAATTATCTCTCCTTAGTAGCCTTTTCTTTTTTTTTCAAACATCAGCTCCTTCACTTTCTCTTTATCTTCTTTTTCTTTTTTAAGATCGAACATGGTACCGAATGCATGATCCCAGATTGTGGAGCTTACACCATAACCGTTGTGTTCATTCTTATAATGATGCAAGTGATGATTTCTCCAGAGTCCTTTCATCCATTTGAACGGTGGGTTCCAGGCATGAATAGCATAATGCATTGTTCCATACATCAGGTATCCCAACAGGAAGCCGGGGAAGAACATAAATGCCTGTTGTCTTAGTACGAGATACATCAATCCAAAAATGGAGGACGCCAAAATAAGACTGGGAACGGGAGGCATGAACAATCGTTGCTTATCTCTCGGATAATGATGATGATTGCCGTGCAGGGTGTAAATAAAACGTTTGGCCCTGCCGCTATTGGCGATCATATGAAATAAAAAACGATGCGCAATATATTCAAACAAGGTCCAGAATAACATACCACCCACAAAGGTCAATGCAATTCTTCCACTGGTGAAACCGATCCTGCCACTGTAATAGGCCATCCAGATCATTACCGGTGTATACATTCCCCAGATGATCAAAGGATGGGTCTTGGTCAGCATTTCCAGGTAAGGATTTTTAAATAGCTGTGCCTGTCCCTTATTATGAATTTTTTCGAATTCCATGCGGCAAAGATAAAGAAAGCGAGTGGGGTTTGGCAAGTGGCGAGTAGGGGAAATTCCTAAATTTAATCCTGCTTCAAAAACTCGTCAACTGTTTGAAAATGAAAGACCTTAGCCTTCAGTCATTTTTTTAGTTTCTCCGGTAATAATAAAATTTATCAGTTCTTTTAGGAATGATCGCGACATGTAATAAGCTAACTTAGCGCCTCTATAATTTTCCATTATGAAACTAGTTTCCTACCTAAAAGAAGAAAGAGAACAGCTCGGTGTACTCGTAAACGATATCATCTATGATATGGAAGTGCTCCATCCCGATCTGCCCAATAGTATGAGTATGTTCCTGAATTATTGGGAAGACTCTTTTCCAGTTGCACAGGCCGGTGAATTGATGCTGAAAGAAGGAACAAGGACAAGCAATAGAGGTGTTCCCCTAAAAGATGTGCAATTGATCGCCCCTATCCCCTTTCCTACTTCCTGCCGTGATGGATATGCTTTTCGTCAGCATGTGGCCGCTGCAAGAAGAAACCGTAAAGTGGATATGATCCCTGAGTTCGATCAGTATCCCATTTTTTATTTCACCAATCATCATAGCATCACAGGTCCTGGAGAAATAAAATGTATGCCGGATCATTTTGAAAAACTGGATTTTGAACTCGAAGCAGCGATCCTTATCTGTAAACATGGAAGAAATATAAAAGCAGCTGAAGCCGATGAGCATATCGGCGGATTGATGATCATGAATGATATGAGTGCAAGACGTTTGCAGATGGAAGAAATGTTATTGAATCTT
>JBDUDG010000336.1:0-3952 GCA_040003045.1 Saprospiraceae bacterium
GGATGTACTTTGAAGGATATACACAGCAGGAAATAGCGGATCAAAAGGGGATTCCACTCGGTACAGTCAAATCACGCACACGACTGGCCCTGAAAGAATTGAGGGCGTTTTACAATTAACTTTACTTTTATAGTTCTTGAAAAGGGCAAATAACATATCGAAAACTGAAATTGGCAATTGGCTGGAAGACGACTCCTCACCAGATGAAAGAGTTTTAAAGTCCACCGAAGATGCCATCCTGAGGTTTGCTGCCGCACATGCAGTATCTCCAGACCCTTCGTTAAAAAATAAAATTCTTGACAAACTAAAATCGCTGAATGCTTTCAGTCAAACCAGTGAACCACTGAGTCTTGATCATTTACCAATGCTTGATGAAACATCCAACTGGATGGACTGGGCAGAAGTGGTCAGGAATATTCAGCCGCCTGACAATTTCATTGATATCCATCTGCATCACCTTGAAATAAATGATCACCGCGAGCTCTACGTAGCCTGGGTCAAAGAATATATTGATGAAGAAGTGCATTCCGATATCATAGAAAGTTTCCTCCTTCTGCAAGGAACCTGTGAATGCCATATCCTTGATGGGAATGGGAATGCACGTGTGGTGAGAATGGGGGTTGGAGATTACATCACCATGCAGCCAGGTGAGATACATGATGTGATCATCACTTCGCTGGAACCTGCCAAAGCTATTCTTCAATGGAAAAAATTAGACGCAGCCTGATTTCGGTAAGCGGTAAGCGGTAAACAGTAAACAGTAAACGGTAAACGGTAAACAGTAAACGGTAAACGGTAAACGGTAAACGGTAAACAGTAAACAGTAAACGGTAAACAGTATTCGGTATTCGGTATTCGGTAAACATGACGTTCGCGTGTCTCTGACCCCGAACAGTGTAATTCTTGAAGTCAGCTCATGTGGCTCACGGTCGAAAACATGCAAGCGTCATTATATTTATTCTTATTTCAGTGCGATGTATTCTATAAGCAATGAATTCCTGTCAATACCTAGATACTGCTCTGGTGGTTCCTCGATTCTTTGAAGGAGACCGTAGACATTGAGCAGGAAAACCTCCACAATTGGGCTGTCAGAATCCAGATTGAAGGTATTGCGCATGACTATAAAAAGAAAGTCTGAATCAACATCATACTTTCGAAGACTATCGTAACGGTTGGTGAGATTCACAATTCCCTTATTGGAAAGATCCTCGACAGCAGCAACAAACATCTCACGAACATTGGGCTTAACTTTATAACCCAGATTAAAATCAATTCTGAAGATCTTGTCCTTCACAATTTCGTGGAAATTGTATTCCTGTTGAAAAGGTGATTCTGTTTCATTGAAATGAAGAAGCCAATACGCATCTGCCCTCTTGGGTTGTTTTTGGTAAATGGATTTCAAGATCTGTTTTTCCATCTTGTAAACGGAATAGGAGCTCGTGAGGTAAACAATATTTGTTGCGAACTTAGGTATCTCTTTATCCTCGCTCACTGCAGTGATGATGTCCTCATATTGATGAACATCTACAAATTTTCGCTTTCGAAGTAATACGTGTTTTGCTTGATAGTGAATGAGCATTATCAGGAAAAAGAAAAACATCAACCCAAGAGTAAACCCGGCACCATGGGCTAATTTATGTGCATTACCAACAAAGAAAATACTTTCTACAGTAAAAAAAATACCTATGAGCAAACTGATCCTTATCCAGTCCCAATGAAGTTTTCGACGGAAAAAAAATATAAGAAGAATTGTAGTGCTCATCATTGTCATGGTGATCGCTATTCCATAAGCGGCTTCCATATTGCCACTGTTCTGAAAATAAAGTACCACGAATACTGATCCCAGGAATAGTATATGATTAATCATCGGCACAAAAATCTGTTGCCTGTGCTTACTTGGATATCTGATTTGAACTCGAAACCACGTGTCCAGTTTTACAGCTTCACTAATGAGTGAAAAAGAACCACTGATCAATGCCTGGCTGGCCACAATGGATGCAAGGACAGCAATGACAACCGCAGTACCAATAAACCAATCAGGCATCATTTCAAAAAAAGGATTCAAATCCCCTATCTGTTTTCCTTCCATTACGGAAAGTGCCCAGGCACCCTGTCCAAAATAATTGATCAGTAAAGCAGTCTTCACGAAAACCCATGTGATCCTGATGTTTGTCTTACCAACGTGTCCAAGATCTGAATACAAGGCTTCTGCCCCCGTAACACAGAGAAAAACGGCACCAATGATGACCCAAGCGCTAGGATTAGTGGTCAATATATTATACGCATGGATAGGGTTTATCGCATTCAGAATAGCCCAGTCTTTCGACATCCAAAGAATACCAAACAGAGCTAACATTGAAAACCATACGGTCATAATAGGACCAAATGATTTGCCAATTTTTTCAGTACCGAACTGTTGAAAAGTAAATAGCCCCATCAGAATAACAATAACTATAGGTATGACAGGGACACTATTATTCAGCACTTTTAAGCCTTCAACTGAAGCTGTCAAAGAAATGGCAGGCGTGATGATTCCATCAGCCAATAAGGCAGAGCAACCAATAATTGCGACATAAATGGTCCATCTCGGAGCCGATCTTTTGACTAGGGAATACAGGGAGAATACGCCTCCCTCTCCGTGATTATCTGCTCTCAATGTGAGAATGATATACTTACAGGTAGCCTGAATGGTAAGTGTCCAGAAAATACAGGACAACCCTCCTATCACAAGTTCTCTTGTAATAATATTGTCTCCAAGAATGGCAGACATAACATATAAAGGAGATGTCCCGATGTCTCCAAAAACTATTCCGAGCGTGATCAGAAGTGTTCCGGCAGTAACCTTTGATTGAATAGATTTCATTTAATGGCCTGTAGTCAAGGTTTTAGGAAAAAAAGCCAGTACTTATTATCTTTTGTTGATGAATGCATTGCTAAAGGCCCCTTTTCCATTAAAGAAGAACAAATATAAAGACATGGCTCATAGTTCAGCTATAAAAGAAACAAGTTGGTAATATTGATAAAATCTCGCCAATTAACCTGAAGATTCCTGCCATTTATCCGAACCTCAAATGGCCAGGAAAAAAATGCAGTATTTTACCATCATGAAATCATCCAACTTATCTCTTCTACTGATCGCCTTTTTAGGAATTTCATTTTTCTGTCATGGCTGTTCTCCGGATTCCAGACCTTTTGGCTGGCTTGTAGGCACCTGGGAGATGAAACGTTCAGCCGGAGGGACTCGTCTTGAAATATGGATACCTTATCAGGAAAAATCTCTCGCAGGTCGCGGTCTGATGTTCAATGAAAATGACACCACTATGCTTGAACAGATCCAACTGCAATACAGGGCCCCTGATTATTTCTACATTGCCACAGTACCTGATCAAAATAATGGCAATCCAATTGAATTTAAACTAGTCAAAACACAAGGGACCACTTACACATTCGAAAATCCAAAGCATGATTTTCCGCAGCGAATTGTTTATCAATTTAAACCAATCGCTGAACAAGAGAATTCTGATCTTAAACACGCAGATTCTCTATTGGTCAGAGTTGAAACATTGGATGGTAACGGTATTGATTATGGATTCTCAAGAAAATAATAGTAACAAGAAGATGATATAAATAATAAGGGACAACACATACATGGTCCCTTATTATTTACGTTTTGTTTCTTATTTTTTTATTCTCCCCCATCAGTCCTCGCTACATCAACAGAATAATTTCCAACATTAATTCCTTGTTGCTTTCCTGCCTCAACATCGAACCTATAGTGAATGCCGGCATAAATTCTTGAGATGGCAGCTTCATCAGCATATGCAGTAAATGTAGCTGCATCATCCGGAAAAAAGTGTGTCAGAACAGTAGCTCCCGCAAACGAGAATGTCGAGTGACCAGAAGTGTAGCTTGGAAAATTAGGAGTTCCAAGTATGCCTTTGAATCCTGGAAT
>JBDUDG010000044.1:0-13367 GCA_040003045.1 Saprospiraceae bacterium
TCGATCGAAATTGTGCAAAACCCTCCTGTAATCATCGACACAATAAAAACGAATCTTATTAAAATTAAAGGGGAAGAAAATAAAGAACCTGTTAAGACAAAAAATAGCGGGCAACAAATCTTTGCTGAAAATTTTGGACCATACAAAGATGAATCCATGGATCCTGCCTCCCGGTCAGGAAACAACCTGCAACCATTTGAAAAATTTCAGTTGTATTACTGGGAGGGCAATGCAAAAAATGCATACGCAGTATTCGACAGTCTGAAGACTTCAGATAAGCAAAATGATAACTTGCGTTTTTTGTACGCCAATGTATTGATGTCCCTAAATAAAACACAGGAAGCCTCCCTTATCCTGAACGGGATTATTCAAAATCACAAATCGATTTATTCTGCCGAAGCAAAATATTACCTGGCATTGTGCAATATAAAGGCCGGGAAAATTGAGGAGGCGCAAAAAAATCTGAAGACTTATTTGGCGGATGGCGATGCTATTCAGATATCAAATGCCAAAAAAATACTTAAAGAACTTGATTAAATAATGGAATGGTCATGCTAACATGTTTTTGAATAGAAAGATAAAAACAATACTGATTATTGGTATCGCAATGCTGTACACTCTTCAATCCAGGGCACAGAAAATTTCCTATGAGGGAGGTGATTCACTTTCTGTTTTTTTGGAAAAAAAAGATTGGCTTTCGTATTTCAGAAAAATAAAAGAGCTAAGTGATTCAGCTTATACTAATTCCGATAACCAGCGATTATTGGAAATTGGCCATATCCTAAAAACTGAATTCGGAGAATTGAACGGAGAAGAGCGAAAGGCTTTACGGGAAACTGCAATGCGGGTTGGAAATAAAATCTGGAAACTAACCGGAAATACCCGGGAAGCATTATCTGTTTATCTTATAGCCCACGATAATGTGAATAATAAATCAACGCTTGATTCATTGAGTTGGTACGTAGAAAATGAGATCTCCAATCTGTATACCATGCAGGGAGATTATGATAAGGCGGAGTATTTTGGCAATTTACTGGAAAGGAGTTTAAAGTATTTCCAACTTAATAAATTCCTCTCCAGATATTATACTAACCTGGGAATAAGCCTGCAATCGCAAAATCAAATTGAAAAAGCTATCGTTGTTTTTAAAAAAGGATTAAATATTGCTGATTCAATAAAATACAATAATGGGATTTTTTCGAACGCACTTAATCTTGCAAATATTTACAATGAAAACCCTGATTTAGGATCCGCACTTTTTTATTTAACGAAAGCAGGCGAACTGTTGCCCATGCTTGCTTCAGATAAGCGATATTTGGAAATTAAAGCTTCGTATGAATTTGAATCAGCCAATTACAAATACACCGTTGGTCTTTTTGCTGAAAGCACTTCTCTGTATAACGAAGCAATTTCAACACTAAGGAAATATTATTCTAATACCGAAAGAAGAGAATTTGCAAAATACTATTCATCTCTTGCAAAAGTCTATGTAAGTGTAGATTCTTTAGCAATGGCTAATTTAACTATTCATGAAGGTTTGAAATGTTTGATCCCGGAATATGACGCTCATGATGATATGCCAAATAAAAATCAACTTTACCCGGAAAATAGTTTTATGGATCTTCTTTCGTTATATGCTAAAATTTACGAACGTGAATTCACCAACTTGCCTGGAGATGCAAATCTGGAACATGCCATAACTTGTATTGAATACGCACTTGATGTGAATGATATGATTCGCGAAACGGTGATTGCGGACCCTTCTAAACTGGTTACTATCAGAAACAATAAAGAATTAATCACGGAAGGTATAGAAGATCTTTATAAAATGATGTCTATTGATACGTCGCACGATTATTTTATCCGGGCAAGATCACTTTTTAATCGCTCCAAATCATTGTTATTTGATGATAAGACCAGGCGAAATAATATTATGAAATTAATTACCAAACAGGATAAAGAAATTTGGGCCTCACTACAGGATAGCCTGGAAGCATTATATCAAAAAAAATATGACATCAATGCAAACATAAATAATATCAATGGCCAAATATTTGTTTGTCAGGAAAAAATAGATAGAATATTATCCTCTTGCAATTATACATCTTTATTATCGAGAACACCTGAAAATTATATTGAATATTTTATTGCAGACTCCGATATATATTCACTTTCGGAAATTAATGGCCATAGAAAATTCTTAAAAATAGGTTCGAAAGCGAAATTTGATATGCTTATTGAACGTCTGAATGATTATATATATCTAAAAGGACTAAGCCTTGATGAGACTGTATTAAGTGATTTATATAATTTTCTGATTGCCACGGTGTCTGATCGGCTCTCTTCCCGTGTTGTGATTATTCCGGATGGAACAATAGGTTATGTCCCTTTCGAAATGTTAAAAGATGCTGATGGTAAATATTTGATTCAAAATATAACCATTTCATATTCTTTTGAATACACATCCTATGATGATGGAATCGCAGGTGAATTAAAATCACTACAGGTATTTTGCCTCGCACCTCACTACAAATCTAAGCCGGAAAGTGATAAATTTATTTCAAGAGGTTCAATATATGACCTGCCGTATGCCAAAATGGAAGCTGATTCGATCCAAAAATTATTTGGCAATAAAGCTATGGTATCACAATCCTGTGATAAGAATGAATTGGATGGGCGACTCCTGAATGCCCACATATTTCATTACGCCGGACATGCGATTATTGAAGGAGATGCGGCGTACCTGGCCCTCATGGATAATGGGAGTGAATCTTCCCAATTGACTTCTAACGAAATAGGAATAAAACATTACGCATTGGATTTAGTGGTTTTGTCAGCTTGTGAAACGGGTTTAGGTAAAATGGAACAGGGAGAAGGTATACGCAGTCTGGGAAGAAGCTTTATGGAATCGGGCGCAAAATCGACTGTAATCTCTTTATGGAATGTAAATGATAAATCTACTTCCCAGATAATGACCGGTTTTTACAAATGGCTTTTGAAAGGAATGAGAAAGGATGAGGCATTAAGACAATCCAAATTAGATTATTTAAAGAATACTTCTTCCAGGAATAGACATCCATATTTCTGGGCTGCTTTTATTCCAGCAGGGGATATGACCCCATTGTGAGAGAAGTTATCGAGCAAAACGAACCAATTAAATAACGAAACATTTTTAGAAATGAAAACCAAATTAGCAATCATCATAGCCTTTATAAGTCTATGTACATCCTCCTATTCACAGACCGATTTGCAATGGCTGATATGGAATGGAAAAGGCAAAAACAAATTAACCGCAGCTGGAAATTTGAACAATTATGAATTTTCAATAGGTACAAGCTCTAAATTTAATATGCAGGCTGTTTCTCTTCCTGATCTTAATAAATCTCCACGCGGAAGAAATGATGTTTTTATAATTTATGCAAATGGAGAACATTTTAATTCAAGGTATTTAAACCCCGGCACTCCGGGATTTTTCTATAATGCTGCTGACGCCCAGAATCATGTAATGACACATAACTTTGTGGTTAGTACGGGAATGCAAGTCAATTATTTGTATTTGACGAATAGATATGAAGGAGATGACCCACCAGAAAAAGTCATGGTGCCTCAGGGATATGCATCAGTTATCACAACAAGTTATCCTATAGATAAAACTTATCCCAATATCCTTTCCAGTGACCATGATATTGTATTGGGAAAGGACATTACAATCATAATTAATTATGACTCACTTGATATTGATCCTTCCACAGGATCCATCACGAATTATGCTCTTACATTCAACGGTGTCCAGGCGATTGGTTCCACAACTCTTGTGACCGACAATGATGTTCTCCGTCCTGAACCTGCCTTTTCAACTGGTGGTAATGTGTATTCATCTTTGCCGAGCAGCACAATAAGAACTGGAGGAGCCCCTGCAGGAACAGTAATGCTGACGCCTTCACATGAACACTTTGGCTACATAAATTTCAAACCCACGCAACAGGCCTATCAGCGCTATGGTCCTGATGCGAATGGAGAACCTAGGTATAAAGCGGTGTTTGCCATTACAAAGAATGGACAAGCCGTCCGCTCTATCCAAGAGGCATTGAGAGCAAGTCATGATCCCAACTTCCTTAGAGTTGACTCTGTTTGCCAGGCGACGGACCAATCATATACTGTATTCTATCACCTGGAATTTGAGAACGTCAGCGAAACTTCTGCAAACAATCTAAAAGCTCAAGTTACTTTTCCTGATATGTTCGACATTCGCTGTTTTAAGGATTTGAATTGGTTTGCCGGTGGAGCAGCATGCACGGGCAGAGTTCATTTTACTAGCCGCACAGTTACATTTGAATTTCTAGGTAATCAGGCTATCAGCAGATGTCCTGAAGAATTTACAGATGTGTGCAAAGGATATGTGAATTTCAGAATTAAAGTAAGTTCAGGGCATCCATTAATCAGCCCTGAGACGAGCCTTAAATTAACGGACCCAACAGTATTTTTTGATGATAAGCCGTTTCCTTTAGAAAGATTTTTTGATGCACTTGAATATAAAGGCTTTGATAGGATCAGAACCATACATATTGGCAATTGCGAATTTTGTTCGCCCGGACCTTGTATACCATGCATACTTGCCGGTATAGCTGCTGTAATTATTGCCTCACTATTATTTGCATGGCGAAGGAGGAGAAGAACATAATCTGTCATTCGCATTAAATGAAGCCTTGTTGTATCTATTATAACAAGGCTTTTTTATTTACAAAAAGCAGTCTTCAGAAATAGCTTGCTAAGATTTAGTTCAAAAGGGAATTAATAAATATTCTCATCTTTTTTATGTGTCGCGCTGATCACTTTACCTGAGGTGATCAGCTTTTTAATTGGCAGATAAATGAAAAAAAAATTTGACTTGCTAAGATTTGAAACTCATAGGTATAAATTTCCGATTCCGATTTGTAGTTATTTGATAGCGAAAATCCGATTCAGGGACCATGCCGAAAATCCCGATGCAGAGTAGGCCTCAATATTAAAAATAAAAATCATGAAAAAAATTTCTCTTTTCCCGATTCTCATCATAGTGGTTACAATGATGATGGTGACAGCTTGCCAGGATACAGATCTTGACGGAATCGTACCCGTAAGTGAAAGTGCAAAAAGCCTGCCTGACAAGACGAATGGATTAGACTTGATCCATGAGCAAAACGGGCTAAATGGAAAAACATATCAGGAATGGACCAAAGAATGGTGGAGATACGTCATGAGCTTTGACTGTGCTCACAATCCCTTAAATCTCACTTCATTGTCTACACAAGCTTCACAATACAGGAATATAGTTTTCCTGGTTGGAACAGAAAGTGGAATGGCCACAAGGAATATAGAGGTATTTGGAAACACACCACTTTTTGTCCCGGTGATCAATGTATTGAAAGATTATCCCGGAGCATATCTTCATGAAGTACCACAACCTGGTCAGTCCATCGAAAAATTCCTCAAAACACAGGCAGCAAATTATATCAACCAGGCAACAAATATGAAAGCCTTGCTTGATGGACACAGCATCAAAATTTCTAACGAAAATCGTTTTGCAACTGACCAATTCTACTTCAAAGGAAATAAAGATTTGAAAAATTGCGTGGATGCAAGCCTGACCGGGCAACCCCAAGTGGCAGTTTCTGACGGATACTGGATCACAATACAGAACCTCAGCCCGGGAAAACACACCCTTCGGATACATGCCGAAATCCTAAGCACCGGAATTGTGACAGATGTAATTTACAATCTGACGATACATTGAAAGGGAATCAACTTTCAGACTTATCTCGTTTTTCAAGGCTTCCACAAATCCGGAAGCCTTGAAATATTCAGTTAACATGGGTCATGACTTGAAAAATCGGGTAATCAGCCCTTTAAATTGGAATTCAATCAAATATTTTTATACTTTTTTTTGAAATCTCACCAGAACAGGTGAGATTTCCCTGTTTGGCGATCACTACATTTACATGGATGGTGCTGTTGAGAAGGACTTATTTGTGCAAAAAAAACTGCAGGATCTCCCTCATAACCCCCTTTTGAACACCGAAACTTAGTTATTAACTGATCATATATATTTAAATGTTTTCATTTGATTATTATTAGTCATGACGAATGAAGCTGGCAGAAAAAAGTTCCTGCCAGCTTTTTTTATTTAAATTGATAAATGAATGGGAGTGCATATCATTAGTTTGCCTCCTTTTCTATAATTTTCCGTTATGACCATTTATCAAATTGATGCCTTTACAGATAAGCTATTTGGTGGTAATCCTGCAGCAGTAATTCCCCTGGACATTTGGCCGGACGATCATCTGATGCAATCAATCGCTCTTGAGAACAATCTTGCAGAAACTGCTTTCGTCGTCCCCGAAGAGGAGCACTACAGGATCAGATGGTTCACCCCGACTGTTGAAGTGGATCTTTGCGGTCATGCTACCCTGGCTTCTGCATTCGTCATGTTCGAGGAACTTTCCTATCCAGGAGACACGATAAAATTTCAATCCCGGAGTGGATGGCTTTCTGTCACCCGGAATGATTCCTGGTTAACCATGGATTTTCCGATGGATAAAATTAGTCCACTCGACATCACAACCGCAATGAAAAGATGCTCAACTGCGAATATCCTTGAGGCTTATCAGGGAGTTTCTGATTACATGTTTGTACTTTCTGATCAGAAAGCTGTAAAAGAAAGTCATTTTGATTTGTCTGCTATTGAAGCCTTAGGACACAGAGGGATCATCTTCACCAGCGAAGGGAAGGATGTGGATTTCGTATCAAGATTTTTCGCTCCTGCTTTCGGGATTCCGGAAGATCCTGTGACTGGCTCAACACATACTACTCTTACGCCTTATTGGGCCGGAAGAATAGGAAAAAAGAATCTTACCGCCAGACAGGTATCTTCAAGAGGCGGATATTTGCGTTGTGAATTGAGAAGTGATCGAGTGCTGATCAGTGGCCAGGCGGTATTGTACATGAAAGGAGTAATTAAAACAGAACATCTAGTATAAATTATTTTTCTAACCTATTTAAACAGTATAACATGTCATTTCCAATCAGAATTTCGAATATTACTTTTGGAGGTAATGGAGCTGATAATCCTGTACCACTGACAAGAGATAATTATTATTTGTCTGTCAGTGAACAATCGCTTTTGTTTATGTCTTCGAATGCTATTGTACCGAACCAAACCAGTGGAACGTATGCAGTTACTGTTCTGGTCATTTTGGATCCTGTCACAAAGCAACCACGGCTCGGTCCGAATGATTTATGTTTCCCTCCCTGTCCCCCGTTTTGTCAATAAGACTTTTTTTGAAATTCGGGGATTGTCAATTGATCGTAGACTGAATGGAGGTTTATTCTTATTTTGTTTTTCGGATGAACAGAATGAGAGATACCAAATCCCTTCAAATAAAATGCATCTTTCTTTGGTTCGCCGCGGTTTGTATCTGCATCAATGGATACTCCCAGCAGGGTAGTTTATTATTCCATCATCTTAGGATGGAGGATGGCCTAAGCCAACTTACAAACGAATATGTATATAAGGATTCAGAAGGATTTGTCTGGATTACATCACTTAATGGACTTAACCGGTTTAATGGAAGCACTATTAAAAAATATTTTCCTATACCCGAAGATTCACTAAGTCTTTTCGGGGAGTTGGTTCAAAGTTCTTTTTTTGAAGATTCCGTTGGTCAGATGTGGTTTGCCACGCATGAGGCCATCAATTGTTATGATCGAAAGAATGATAATTTCCATCATTATACGGTTTCAAAGGCGGTGGATGGATATCATGCATTTTATCTTGATCATAACCATGAGCTTTGGTTCATCACAGATCGTGATACCATGCTTCGTACCATTAATATTTACAGCCATACTATTCGGGATGTCAAAAAAATTGAAATACCGGCCCAACGGGCCATTGCCATTGCAGATTCCGACAGGTTTGTTTCAAGAATTTATATTTATATGAATGGGCGCCCGGGTTTGGAAGAACTTGAAATCATCAATTCAATAGTAATACAAGAAAAAACTTTGTATGGCGAATCAGATCAGCATTCAATAAATCCCCAGAAAATATTAAGCACAGGGGACAGTATTATCTGGATCGTGGATGCGAATGAACTTATCAAATACAATTATTTCGAGAAGAATGTCCTTCATATTCCAATGGAAGGCGTTCAGACCGTTCAAAACTTTAATGACACTACATTATTGGTTTCTATATTTAATCATGGCGTAATAGAATTTAATACAAGGACTTTAACCATTGGAAACCATTATTTCTCTTCCAGCGATAATTCAATGAGCTTATTGACAAATAACATAAATTCTATTTCAAGAGACGAGGATAATGATTTTTGGTTTGGATCTTGGGGATTTGGAGTAAGCTATGCATATCCTGGCAAAAGAAAATTTAATATATACAATCCATTCACTCCTGATGATCCAAATTTTCCTCGTTTTAATCCAAGTCAATTTCTGGAGGATCATGAAGGCCATCTTTTGTGTAATGCAGGAAAAAATATAGGTCTAATTCAACTTACACAGAATGGTAATATCGTCAGGAAGATTTCGGGAAAGGACAGGAATACGAATTCCAAGCTTATGAATATTAACCATCTGATTGAAGACCGCAGTAATCATTTTTGGGTGAATTCAAGCAATGGGTTGATGAATTTTAATTCTTCTTTTGAAAATGTCAATCACATTGGAGATATTTCGAATTCATATTCTGATGAAATGGAATTAGCGGATGGCCGTCTTATATTTTCAGCTACTAGTTTTGGATTATACCAATTAAATATTGAATCAAACACTTATGACCAAATTCGGCCGGATTCCCTAAAGTCCTCTTACTCATTACTTTTTCAGGATCAGGAAAAAAGGATCTGGCTCTCTGATGACTACGATGGATTGACGATCCTCGATCCTGTTTCATGGAAAATATTACTCAACATTCCTCATATCGGCTACATTGGATCCATAATAGAATCAAAGGATGATCGGGCGATTTGGGTCGCCTCTGCTAATGGACTTTACGATTTTAGTTTGGATTCGCTTTCGGTATCAAAGGTATTTAGCCGGGACAAAGACTTAATTTTTGTTGGGCTTACGGGAATGCAAAAAGATACACTTGGAAAATTATGGATCACCAGTAATTATGGATTGATCGTATATAATCCAAAGTACACCACGACGGTTGCATATAACTACGAGGATGGACTTCCATCGTCAAATTTTAATACGGATGCTGCATATCAATGGAGTGATGGCGAAATGTGGTTCGGATCATCAAGAGGAATTACAAAATTCAAACCTGATGAAATAAAACCTATCGACATTTTAGCTATCCCCCAGATCACAGATATTCTGGTGAATGATCAGGAACCAGCGAAAAAACTTATTTGCGAACTGACAGGAAACACAAACATTTCAGAAATAAGAAAACTCACTTTTTCATATCGGGACAATACGCTCACTTTCATTGCTAATTCACTCGAATACAGCGCCCCAAAAAATAATAAGGTGCGTTACTGGATGGAAGGCATGGATGCCGATTCGATTGAAACATCTTCAGGCAGCCGGATCAGGTACACGAACTTGCCATCCAGAAAGCTTGTCTTCTGTATGCAGGCAGCCAATTCAGATGGCCAGTACAATCCTTTTGTCAGAAGACTGGAGATCGACATCACTCCTCCTTTTTATAAAACATGGTGGTTTATTACACTGGTATCATTAGCATTGCTCAGCTTAATCATCTATATCGTCTATTTGAATTTTAGCAAAAGACTTGAATTGCAAAAAGTACGTCTCAGGCTTTATGAAAACCTTCATGATGATGTCGGATCAAGGCTGACTGCAATTGTATTTTCAGCAGATGAATTATTGCGCCAGGATAAAACAGAAAACCCAAAGGTGCAGCACATTTCTAAAACTGCCAGGAGCATAGTTGACAATATGCGCCGTCTGGTTTGGGCCATCGATCCGGAGAATGACAGTATGAATAGCATGGTGCAAAAAATCAGGTATGACAAAAACCTGATCCTAAATGATCAGATTGAATTTCATCTTGACCTGAATGAGCATTTAAGCCAGGTGATCGTACCGGGCGAAATCAGGTACCAGGTGAGTTCCATTGTCAATGAAGCCCTGAATAATATTTCAAAATACGCCCGTGCCAAAAATGTCTGGGTTTCTTTCAATAGAAAAGATAACAAATTGACCATGATCATTCGTGATGATGGAGTAGGTTTCAATCCTGAAGAAGTGGGTAAGGATATTGTGAAAAGTTCAGGATATGGCTTGGGCAATATGAAGAAAAGAGTTGGCCGTGTCAGAGGAAATATTAAACTCAACTCAAAACCAGGAGAAGGCACCACTATAACAGTTGAAATTCCATTTAAATAATACAGACAAATTGTAAATTTTGAATTGATCTCAGATGTGTACATTTGAGCACTTACTGGATTTTGTATTAAAATGGTAAAAACCGTCATTGTATATGAAGATGAACCTGAGCTCAGAAAGCAATTAGAATATGTCTTCTATGCGATCCGGGAGGATTTTCTATTGCTGGCCTCATTTGAAGAGCCCGGAAGCGTCCTTGAACATTTAGCAAACTATAAACCGGACATCGTCATCATGGATATCCAGATGAAAGGAGATGATGATGGTCTGAATGGTCTGTATAAGATTAAAAAAAATTTCCCCGATGTAAAGGTTATGATGTTCACCACATTTGATGCGGATGACAAGGTGTTCAATTCCATATGTCTTGGCGCAGACGGATATATGCTCAAAACCGATTTTTCCTCCCAACAATTGCCGCATGAAGCCATGCGCAAATCATTGCGAATCATCTTTGATGGAGGTGCTTACCTCACACCCTCTGTAGCCAAAAGAATATTGAATTTATTTTCAGATCAGACGATCGCGGATAAAATCCTAAAAGTGAAAGAACGATTTCAAATGGCTTTCCAGAAGGAAGCCGATGATCATCGAAAGGACTCCTCACTGACGAAAATGCAGGTAACTGTCCTCAAAAAAGTGGTCGAAGGCAAATCAACTCCTGAAATAGCACGCGAGCTAGACCTTAAGGAGAATACTATTAATACCCATATTAAGGCCATTTATGAAGTACTGGAAGTACATTCCAGGGCCCAGGTCATAAAAAAAGTCTTTGAAGAGAGGTGGACAAGCTGAATTTAGAATCCGATAAAAAATTTGTTTTTTTTCCATTTCTCACCAGAACAGGTGAGACGAATGATGTTTCCACTACCTAAATTTATGGTATGAATCCCTGATAAGTCAGGTATTTTAAGTTCCATCTTGCAATCAAAGTGGCGGAGTAAGGCACACCATCGGAACACCAAGTCGATAGCGCAATTGCTTTTATTTCGCCTGATATTTATTTAGAATGATTTAGGTGGAAACGTCTCACCCCTTTTTTCATAACACCCATAGTGGATCCGGGGAGCCAGACATTTCTCCGGGTTATTTCTTCCCAAGGCTGATCTTTCGGAATATGAAGGGTCAGCCTTATTCATTTCTTCAAGGACATCCGACTTATGCCAATCAGTGAACAAAAACCACTGAATTCAAATTGCCTTTGCCATCATCTTCCTCGATAGGATTCGCGGGATCTGTATGCCATTCTCCATCGACGATAAATTTGTAGAGGTGCTTCCCGCCGGGTAAGTTCATAGTATCCGTCCACACACCATTGACCAGGGTCATTTTAATCTTATTCTCATTCCAGTCAATGAAAGAACCCGTGAGGATTACTTTTTTCGCATTTGGAAAACCTTCCAACTTAAATGTGACGGGGGTAGAAAGAGTAAGAATCGAATTGAAAGTGCCATGTTCATTCCGGACCATTTCCTTATTGGCAGGATCATGCATCCACACACCGTCCACTATAAACTTATATTCATAACGTCCCGGTGGAAGATCTGCTTTCAGCTCCCAACCGTCAACAGTTTTTTGCATAAGTGTCGTATGCTCATCCCATCCATTAAATGTTCCTGCCAGGACAACTTCTTTAGCTTCTGAAAAACCCTTCAAGGAGAAAACAACATTTCCTTTATCAGTACATTTCAACACTGACAAATCAAGTTTGTAAACATCCTTCAGAAAGTCGTCTGAAAAATTTCGTTCATTTTCTGATGAAGGCTTATTCAGCGCGGCGATATATTTACCGTTGATGATATACTTAAATTCAAGAGGAAACGCATCATTGAAATCGAGGATACGTTTTCTCAATTCAAATATATATTCCCCTTTCTTTGTCATGTGCCAGCCTTTCTTGCTCCAGTCATTGAACTTTCCGCTGATGGCTACATCATAAATTTTAAGATCGGAAAAATCTACATTGTCTTTCTGCTTGCTTTGCAGAGCTTTGGCATAATCACGCACATCAAATACAAAAACAACATTCTGTCCATCCAAATAATATGGATTGGCGTTAGTTTGAGCGGACAGTTTTATACTGCTCAGGAAGAAGATGAGAAGGATGAAATTTATTTGCAGACTATTTTTCATTACTGATTTCATTCTCTTAGGACCGCTGAGGGTTAAAAAAATAGAGCTTTCTTTTTTTATAATTGATCAATACTCTGCGGGTACTCAGAAACTCATAACCCAAAACACCGTCCAGCGATAAACCGAAGTTCCGGTTTATGTCGTCAAGACTTGTCAGTAAGGTATTCATACTTGAGCACTTCTCATTTCCCACCTTCAGACCGCGTAACGAACCGGCAAGCACTTCCACTTGTTTTTTACCCATGCCAATCAGATTGACGCGCTTGATGACGGTAAAGCTGTCCAATACATGCCTGCTTACTTTACGATCGATCAGGTTAAGTTCTGCACCAGAATCAAGCATAAGATTAAGCTTGACATTATTTAAAGTTGCAATCACTGAAATGACATGTCGGTTTAATTCGAATCTAAGACTGTCGTTCGGCATCTCATAATTTCGAATACTATCCATTCTTATACCATTTTTATCTAGCCTGCTCAACATGATCCGGCTATTCTGAAAATCAATGAATACCTCAAATTCTTCAAAGACATCAAAACCAAGGATGCCAATAATCCTTGTATTTTTCTTCAACTCAATATGACTCAAATCAATCACGTGCGCTTTTAGATCCGGAATGAACAATTGATCAATAAGCAGTGTGTCAATCATCATTTCAGTGGCAAATGCAACCAAGCCTGTGTTCCCGGCGGAGACTACTGTCTTGTCAGTAGCATTTGTTTTGAAGTATTGTTGGTTTAGAACAAGTCGCTCAGAGCCCGTATCGAAAATGAAATTTCCCTTTTCGCCGAATTCTTCGATTGGAAAAGTAAAC
>JBDUDG010000045.1:0-13361 GCA_040003045.1 Saprospiraceae bacterium
AAGGGTACTATTGGGAGCCTTTTTTTCCGGTCCCTGAGCGGAGTCGAAGGGAACCGATGAAGAGCGGAGCCGAAGGGTATTATTGGAAGCCTCTTTTTCCGGTCCCTGAGCGGAGTCGAAGGGACGAAAGAGTATTGGTGCTCTCACATCATCCTTCCGATATCGGTTATCATACGGAATGGCATGACTCAATATCCTTCCCATACTTGAATAAGCACCACACAAATCCCACAACTTCACCTCAGCACCACCAAGTACTAACGGCAAACCATAATAATCAGGACTATAATGAAGTGTCGTGATACCTGCCGAGACCAGTTTTTCCTTGAACTGGAGTATTCCATATTGCTGAAGTAATCGCACAGCAGGTACATTTAGACTCATCGCCAGTGCATGATTAGCCGGCACCATACCCATGTATTGCTTAGAGAAATTCAATGGCTGATATCCGTGGATTGATGTAGGTACATCTTCAAGAATTCCCTGCGGCGTGATCAATCCCTCTTCAAGCGATGCACAATACAAAAAAGGTTTCAGTATACTTCCGGAACTGCGTTCAGAAGTGATGATGTCCACATCGTTCTGATGCAGCTTTTGATCATTAGTTACATTTCCAATATAAGCACGCACTTCTCCACTCTCCGTTTCCATCACCATCAATGCAGCATTATTTACGCCATTCATGCCGAGAATATCAGCGTGCCGCTGTAATAATTCTGTCAACCGCTGTTGCAATTCAATATCGAGCGTACTGTGAAGTGTAACACCTGCACCAGATTGATGCGCCAATACGTGCGGAGCTATATTAGGAAGCGGGTATGGCTCATCAGGCAAAGGTTCCTGCATTGCAAGCGAACCTTCAATCGTGTCAATCACTCCACGCTCTACCATCAACCGGATAAGTTTGTTCCGCTTTTCAAGCAATGCATCACGGTTTCTTCCCGGATGTATCAAACCAGGCGCATTAGGTAAAACCGCAAGACTCGCTGCTTCACCCCACGACAACTGATCAGGTGTCTTGTGAAAATACCTCCAGCTAGCCGCACCAAGACCGACAACATTTCCTCCAAATGGAGCATGACTTGCATAGAGTTGCAATATTTCTTTTTTTGAATAACGTAGTTCTGCTCTCCATGCCCAAAGCATTTCAATCCCTTTCTGCCAAATATTTCTTTTGCCCTGCCTGGCAAGCCGCATAGTCTGCATAGTCAATGTGCTGCCACCACTGACGACATGACCAGCCTTAATAAATTGCAATAATGCTCTGCCCAGCGATTTGAAATCCACACCTGAGTGTGAAAAAAATCGCTTGTCTTCAAAATTAATGATCGCTTTCTGAAACCGCACCGGAACATCTAGATCAACATCCGGAAACCGCCATTGCCCATCCTCAGCAAGTCTCGCTCCCATCAATAGCCCATTCCTGTCAAGTAATACAGTGCTGTATGAAGAATTGAAAAGAGGATCAGGCAAGCAAAACCACCATGCTACCAACAGTAACAATACCACTCCACAATAAACATATCTGCGCTTAACCATAATTTCCTGAAAAAGTATAAACGCTAATAGGTTTATAAGTTTATTGCCCACATTCTATTAAACCCAGAACCTCATATACCTACAACCCATTACCACATTAACCCTGTTAACCTTTTACGCTATAACCCGTGTTAACCCATACCTCTACATCAATTTCTTTCCTGAACTAGCCGGAAGCACCTCAACCCATCTTCCCGGCAGCCTCGCTCTTACCTGATGAGAATACATGGCTTCACACATAATGTCAGGCAACCAATACTTCCCGGCATAAGTTGCCGTCATCATGAAGTTATATGTCCACACCCCACGATCCATGCTGAAAAATTCATTGACACGATCATCGCGAATATCTTCATACGTTGTATTGCTGTTTGCAAATCGGCCTTCAAACTGGTCCATACGCTGATTGCTCATCTCCCACCCTGAAGGAAATAAATACGACAAAGCCATTTGATCCAGGTGCGTAGTAAATGTCCCCGGGTTAGTGACGGTGATCTGCACTATGAAATCCTGACCCTGGTTTAATTTATCAGGACTAATTTCTTTACCGGCAGCATTAAGATATTTAGCTTTCATGCTTAAATTGTTTTTCACTTCAGCAGCCACTCCTTTCAGCGGTCTGCCTGTTCCTGTCAATCTTAAAAACACAGGATCAGAGGAAGTATTTTCTATAGTCAGGTTTTCTGAATTTACATCAAGTGTCCTGAGCACAATTCCTTTGGTAGTAGAAATGCTTTCCGGAGACTTTCCAGATTGAGTTATAGTTGCTTTCAAAGGTGCACCTGAAAATTGTTTTGCAAGTTTACCCAAAGCAAGCAACGACCATGAAGTAGTCTGTGTGCTATACCATGATTCGCTTGACAAGCTAGACGCAATGGTTCGTGCTACGGTCATCGCATCATCCTGTTTACCCAATAATAAAAAGGTCTCGAGTATAAGCGCTTTATCCCTCACATCAGATCCATACGTGTATCCTAATTCTTCATAAGGCTTCACATCAGTGCTCAACTTGTCAATGATAGTATTAGCTACATCATTCCGTTTTCCTAAGGCATAGGCACCGGCCAAAAGCCATGAGGCCATCGGATCAAGATCTTTTTCCGTGCGCAACCTGTTCATCAGGCCCCACAATGGTTGTCCATCTAGTGCAAGCGTATAAAGCCTGTATGCTTGCGTGACATCCTCCCGATAATATTGACGTGGTGTATAAGCCTGTGCATCTTTTTTCTCAGCGCTTCTCCAGTTATCCATCATCGCTTTGTCCACTGTATACCCGGCATGCGATGCTTCTACCAGAAAATGTCCTGCATAACTATTCGCCCAGCTATCCCTGTAATTCTCACCGGGCCAATAACTAAAGCCACCTGTGGGCATCGTAAACAACCGAAGACGAGAAATTCCACTCTGTACATTTTTTCTAACCTGCGTTTCCTGCTCCGGTGTCAGATCTGTTAGAGCAGCCAGATACAGTTGCGGAAATACGGATGACAATGTCTGCTCAATGCAACCATAAGGATACTGAATAAGATATTGAAGTCTCTTTTGCAAATTGATTGGAGGCATTTGCGATAGCTCCACACTGGCATCATTTGTTCCTTTCATACCAGGCAATG
This sequence comes from Saprospiraceae bacterium, assembly GCA_040003045.1. GTDB lineage: Bacteria > Bacteroidota > Bacteroidia > Chitinophagales > Saprospiraceae > Opimibacter. Next base: position 3,153 of record JBDUDG010000045.1, read on the forward strand.
GAATCTTTCCCGTCCACTTTTGTCCCGGTGCTATGGTCGCTGCTACTACTTCTGTCAATGGAGGATTCGGCAGACGCACATCAAGCTCTACATGCTGAGTAGTCATCGCACTTCCGGATTTTGCCATGATATCTACTTTCAGCAAGCCTGGCTTCTCAGGTATTTTAAGACTAAAGAATGCCATCTTATCACCCTGTGCAGGAAACTGAAGATTCTGTGTTCCCCCTCCTGTAACAGATGCCATATCATTAGTCGTCACCTGTACATCGACGGAGTGAAGATTATCCGCCATCGCATATACATTTACAGGAAGAGTAATTGTCTCTCCAGGGGAAACTACACGTGGAAGTGTAGGATAAATCATCAGGTCAGATTTCACAGTTGCCGTCTTTTCTGTCGCTCCCCATCGCTTACGATCAGACGCCACTAGCATCACACGCACCGCACCAACATAATTTGGCATCTTAAACGTGAGTGTTTTTTTCTGACCCGCATCAAGATAAAATGGACCGAGATGCATCACAACAGGTTTAAAGCGTTCGGCTTGTGGGGCATCTACTAATTTTCCCGCACCATCTCCACCTATGCTCAGCATGCGATCTATCGTTCCCCCATAACCACCAAGCACCTGATCAAACATATCCCATGTCTGTACAGCAAGAGCCTCCTGCCTGTGAAAATATTCCCACGGATCCGGAGACTCAAAACGTGTAAGTCCAAGCAAGCCTTCATCAACCACTGCTATCGTGTAAGCCATCGGAAGTTTATCCTTCTCACTCACCGACACAGTAAATTCTTTATCCGGTTGCAGCACACTGGCCACATCAAGCAAAGGATGCAACAATGTCTTTGGATCTGAGACCATGATTGGCAACACACCATACATGCGCAGTGGCATATCATTCGAACTATGCTCGTAAGGCTGAATATGACTAACGAACGCATATACGTTTGGCATCATGTCCGCAGTTGCATCAAGTGTAACCTGTGTTTGGTCAGCAGTAACATTATACCATTTTGAAGAAACTACTTTATTGTTCTTCTCTATAGTGAGCAATATTTTACTGCCTGGTGCTGAAGGGATATTCAATTTAATCTTATCCCCAACTTCATATTTTTCTTTGTCCGCAGTAAATGTCAGACGATTCGCCGCATCATTATTGCTTGAAGGATCACCCCAAGAACCTGCATAATAAAATTTACCACTGCAATGACCCGATTCCGTATCACAAACACGCACCATGTAAGCACCGTATGTACTTGGAACAATCTTATAATTGACTATACCATTTGCGCCCGTGGTCAATGTATCAATGTGGATGGCTCCAAGATGCATTTGAGAATTGTATTGCGTAATATCTTCACCTGTCTGGTCCCACCACCAACGCCAATTAGCATTATAAAGACCCACTGTCAAGGTCCGTCCGCTTGCTCCTTTTCCTGCTGTTGTGACAGAAGCAAGACGCACTTCATTAGGCTCATTGATTTTCATCTCTTCATAACCCCACCGGTTTGCAGGAATTGAAATGCCTGCGTAGTGATCATAAGGATGAAAGATGGTTGAATTATGATCAGTACTGAAATCTCCACCGTTTTCAAATACGCGCGTTTTCAAGCTCATGGTGAGCTGGCCTTCCGGGAGTGATTCTTTCATATCCGGAATTTCAACTTCTGCTTTTCCTGCTGCATCAAGATTTCCATCAAATATTGTGGTCACTGTCGATGGAGTCTTTCTTGCAGGATCTGAAAACACAAAATCTCTAAATCCTTCAGGTGAAAACTCCAGAGGACTGAATTGTGCTTCTACTACAGCCTTTAGATTTGACGCAGGCGCACCAAATAACCATGAAGATTCAAGATTTATTTTTTGTCCGGCACCGGTATACGTTATTTCTTTGGGCAATTTTGTATCAACCTTCAACCTGTTGGGCTTAATGGTTTCAATGCGAAGTGCTTTTGTAAATACTGCATCTCCAACTTCAACTTTGGCTATCCACGTTCCGGTCGGATCAGTAGATGATGTTTTAAATGTAAGATCATATATACCACCTATGGAAATCGAGCTCGTGCGTTCCACATCTTTTTGACCAAGTGGATTAGTAACTGTTAAATTGACAGGATGACGATCATCGATTTTTCCTTCCGGATCCCAAAGAATAAAATTAAGATGCACACTATCTCCAGGACGCCATACATCACGTTCTGCATAAATAAATCCCCGAAGCCCCTGTTGATATCCTGTACCTCCTGCTCTGAATTCACTTAACGAAAGTGAAAGACCATCCGCCATACGCAGATATCCTTTTTGATTTCCATCAGTGGCCACTACAAAAAATGCTTTGCGTGGAATCTCGACTGAAATATCACCCTGCGAAGATGTCTGCGATTTCACCAAAAGCTGCTGTTGATAATCATACACCTCAATAGTCACTCCTGATTTTGGTTCTACCGTTCCAAGCGCGCTTGCATAAACCCAGATATGTCCTTCATCATTTTGTTTCGCAGTAAGACCAATGTCGGATGCTAATATGTTGCGGCTGATGTATCGTTCTGGTCCATAAAAAGCAGGATAACATGGATCATCTGTCTGGTCCCAGTCAAAATCATCATAGTGATAATCATATGACCACATGGAAACCATTTCACCATATGGCGCTTTTTCTTTTTCACCTTTAGGCTCGTTATAACAATCGAGATATGTATCCGTCCCTTTAAATCCCACTCTGACCTGGTAAATACTTCCGGGCGCAAGTGTGACTAAAGGCCCCAGATCAAGAGCATATCTTGTCCATATATATTTATTGTCCCGATCAGCTATTGATGTTAGGTCAATATTTTTCTGCAATATGATTCTGCCCACAGGCTCGAGATTATACTGATCTTCAAGACCATTGTCCTGCAAATACTGCAGAATATTGTTTTCAAATATTCGCATGACTTCCACCTGTACAGATTTCAGATTGATCGCTTCGAAAGGAAAAATGATTTGTGTATTACCCGGTGTGATGACTCCGGATCCAACCAACCGCAAGGCAGGCTTCTGATCTTCAAGAGAAACATCCATCGTCACATCTTTACCCAGTTCCTTTCCACTGGCAGAAGAAATTTTTTCACTCAGCTGGATCGTCATCTGACCCTTTTTTTCATTGGAGGTTGTCATTTGATCCGCTGAAATTTCACCGGGATAGATCGAAAGAACATAATCATTCTTCTTGAGCGTAAATCCTTCAGTGGCGCCATTGATCGTCACCAATCCTTTCAGATCCTGTGTTGGATTCAGCTTTTGTGAAAAATAAATGGACACCTTCTTTTCTCCTTCACCTCCCGGTTCAAATGAAAGTACACTCAGGACATCTCCCTTCGGGATTTCAATGCTTCGCTGACCAATTTCTTTCGAACCAAATGCTTCACCGGTCCAGTGAAAATCAAGCTTTGAATCAGGAGCGATTCCATCTACGACCCAATCATGCGAAAATCCATCACTACTGTGAAACCAATTGATCGGCTTCATCTTGCCTGTTGACTTCAGCATAAATGTCTTTTCAAGTTGCTGCGAATCGATTTTTACAGATGTAGACACCCTTCCGCGCAAAGAATAGCTCGCCGTCTCACCTTCAAATTCCGGATCAAGCGGATCAAATGAAACCTGCATCCGTACCGGCTTTACTTCAAAGTTGAAGACGATCTTCTTCATTTTAGGATCCACTTCCTTGATCACCTTATCAAGATTTATCTGAAGCTGATACGCCTGACCAGGTTTCCATCCATTTTCCGGCATGAACGTCAATGTCATACCGTCCTCCCAGTAAGCCTTTCCTTTTACATCAGGACTGAAAGCAAGGACGGAAGCTGTCTGTGTAGTATCAGGTGCTACTGCAAACCGAATCCTCACAGGATCAGAAACATCAATAACAGCAGGCACTCTGGCAGCGATATATCGGCCGATTTCTTCCGAAGTATATGTGGTGGGTTCAAATCCCTTTTTACAGGAAATAAGAAGTGTCAGAACAAAGAAAAAACTCAATACACGGGAGAGGTGGTACATAATGTGTGATTTGGTTGGTTTAGTGGTATAAATTTATGATTCTCCAGCCAGTGGATAGGATCATTTTTGCATTTCTGGTATTGGCTGGTTAGTATAAGGTCATACTTGAACATTTACATATAGTCTGCAAGGATTTTTTCTTATTTCAGATATTCTAAATGATTATTGTTTAATCCAATGGAAATATTGCTGTTTGTAGGCACATATACTTGCTTGTTTTTCCAACCCTGGCTATAAGGAAAATCTCCTACCATTGACCTTGGTCTTTCGTCCTTGGTCCTTAAGCACTATCTTTGCTCCATGGCTGATTTTAACCTGATAATGCCCAAAATGGGCGAAAGCATAATGGAAGCAACCATCCTGCGATGGCTCAAAAAACCAGGTGACCAGGTGGCCCTGGATGAAACCATCCTCGAGATTGCTACAGACAAGGTCGATAGCGAAATTCCATCCCCTGTCGCAGGAAGACTGGAAAAAATTCTTTTTCAGGAAAATGCAGTAGTACCAGTAGGTCAACCTATCGCCGTCCTCTCCACAGAAGCAAAATCCAGCAATACTGGAAATGGTGCTTCATCACCTCCAGAAAAAAAAGAACAAGCCCCACAACCACAAATCAAAAGAGAAGAATCCCAGATACAATTTACGCAGCAAACAAAATCACAACCTGTTCCTTACGTTCCCTCTTCCACTTCACATTCGAAAGAGCTAACTTCCAATTCAGGTGGCAGATTTTTTTCCCCGCTTGTAAGGAATATAGCATCATCCGAAGGTATCACTCAATCTGAACTCGATCAGATAGAAGGTTCAGGACACGAAGGCAGAGTTACAAAAAGTGATATCCTCAATTACCTGCAGGACAGAAACCAGGTCGCTCCTTCAAAAAAATTCACACAACCAGTTCGTGAAGACAATGCCATAGTCACAAAATCTTCCTCTCCTGTTCAAAGTGCTGATGGCAATACTGAGATCATCGAAATGGACCGCATGCGCAAGCTCATTGCTGAACATATGGTCCGCTCAAAACATACTTCGCCCCATGTGACTTCTTTCGTGGAAGTAGATGTCACCGATATGGTCATGTGGCGTGAAAAAATCAAGGACACCTTCCACCATAAGTACGGCGAAAAGATAACCTACACTCCGATTTTTATCGAAGCGGTTGTCAAAGCAATCCGCGATTTTCCAATGATCAATGTTTCTGTTGATGGCGATAATATCATTCTCAAAAAATTTATCAACATCGGCATGGCCGCCGCTCTTCCAAACGGAAATCTAATCGTTCCTGTCATCACAAACGCTGACGGTTATAACCTGATGGGTTTAACGAAAGCAGTGAATGATCTCGCCAGAAGAGCCCGCGCCAATAAACTCAAACCCGAAGAAATTCAGGGAGGCACTTTCACTATCACCAATGTAGGCACCTTCGGAAATGTCATGGGCACACCGATCATCAATCAACCGCAGGTCGCCATCTTAGCCACTGGTGCTATCCGCAAAAAACCAGGCGTTGTAGAAACTCCTTATGGCGATCTCATCGCGATACGTCATTATATGTTCCTCTCCCTTTCTTATGACCATCGTGTAGTGGATGGCTTCCTGGGAGGTTCATTCCTGAGAAAAGTGGCCGATTATCTTGAATCATTTGATCCTCATCGCGAGATTTAATTCCTCAGGAACCAGGTGATAAAAGTCTTCTCCATATTACATGCCAACTGGCTTATCTGCATATTCATTTCCATTTTGGGACTGACATCTGCCTATTCACAGTCTACATCGGACATGAAAGGCAGGGCCGAAAAATATTTTGATGACGGAGAATACAGATCAGCTTTGAAATTGTATCGCCTGGCCGGAATGGATCACTCAACAAATAAAAAAATTCTTTTCCGGGTCGGAGTCTGCATGTATCAAATCAATGACGTCGACAGCGCCATCAAGATATTTCAGAATCTGATAGATCAGGGGAAAACTAGTCCTGAGGTTTTTTTATACATGGGAAAATCCTATCAGGCAAAAAATATTTTCATCGACGCCATACCATTCTACAAGACTTTTATTGCCACAGCCAAACCTAATGATCCTTCATTCGCATGGGCAAAAGATGAACTGACCAGATGCGCAAATGGTGCCCGATTAAAATTCGCAGATGAAGACGCGTATATTGAAAATGCAGGTACAAGCCTCAATTCCCAGTACGCGGAATTTGACGTAAAAAACAGCCCGACAAAAATTGATAAAATCTATTTCAATTCAAACCGCCTTGACAACCAGTCAGACCAGGAGTTGAACAACAATGTTGACATCTACAGCGCAGCTCTGGCAAATGGCAAATGGTCCACCCCGGAAGCTCTGCCATCTAGTATAAATTCAAATAACTATGACCAGGTTTGCGGATTTAGCAGCGACGGACAGATTCTTTATTTTCTGACACCGATCCGTAACGAATTTAAGATCATGACAGATACTTTTTCCGGACAGGAAGGCATTGCTTATCAAGGATTGTTCAATCCGCCTTTTACACCTGACGGAGGTGGGACCGACCTGACATTTTTTAATGATACCATTTGTTTATTCGCGTCAAATACAATGGGTGGATTTGGTGGTTATGATTTATTTATTTCAATCCAGCACAACAATGTTTGGTCACATCCTGCCAATCTTGGACCAACTATCAATTCATTTTATAATGATCGATATCCATTCCTCACAAAAGATGGACAAACTTTATTTTTTTCATCAGACAACCTTGAAAGTGTTGGCGGTCTGGATATTTTCAAAGCTGTTTTTGACCCTGATAAACTGATATGGTCGTTGCCTCAAAACCTCGGCATCCCTTTCAATTCAGCACTTGATGAATCAGGAATGATCCTGACACCAGATGCCATGACAGGCTATCTTAATTCAAATCGGAAAGATGGATATGGGGATCAGGATATATACCGTATATTTTTTAAACAACCAATTCTCGCACATCAACAAGTTTCTCTGGTGCCAACTTTTTATCAAATGCTTTTGATGAATGGCTTGGAAAAAAATATTCCCGATCAGCCCGAAAAAACTGTTGATGTCAAAGAATATTTTATTTCTCATTTATTCATTGATGAAAATGGCGAGATCCTCGTGCCACAGAATATAAAAAAGCTGGATCTTCTCGCCAATCTTCTTCTGATCTATCCACAAATTGAAGCTGAACTCAGTGGATTTGTGGTTCCATCTGATCAACCCACATTTGATTTATACTTTTCCATAAAGCAGGTGGAAAAAGCAGCAGCTTATTTAGAAAGTAAAGGCGTTCAGCGAAATCGTCTAATGCAGAAAGGCTATGGTTCTTCGTTCCCGCTGGTGAGGAATTTGCAAGACAATCCTAATAGTCCGGTCTATCTAAAACTGAATCACCGAATTGAAATCGGTTTGCATCATTTCGAAGAAGAACCCGTCCTCACTCATCTTGAGAACATCCCTGTTTCAGAAAACCTGCGTACTCCACAGGCTGGTAAATTCGCATCACTTAGGCATGATCTTTATTATAGCGTTCAGATCGCATCCATCAACCAGATACTTCAAAATGCAAAACTCGAATCCACACCTGAAATGTTTATAGAAGTAGACAATTCTCAGGGCAATTATTTGTACATGTCAGGAATGCTCCCTACATACAAGGATGCTGAAAAAAAATTAATTGATATGATTGCACTTGGATTCACGGATGCATTTATTGTTCCTTACACCGATGGCGTCCGTATCACCAATGAGGAAATTGCCAGATACTCCACTGAATATCCCGATCTTCTCAACTTCCTCGCTAAAACAAAATAATAATCACACTTCAAATCATTTAGCTCAATACTCCTATAACCATTTAATCTTTTCTCCATTACCCCTTTTTAACATTTACCTTTTTTCCCGTTTCCCGTTTACCGTTTACCTGTTTACTGTTTACCGTTAACCTGTTTACCGTTAACCGTTTACCTGTTTACCGTTTACCTGTTTACCGATTTACCGTTTACCCGTTTTACCGTTTACCTGTTTACCGTTTACCGTTTACCTGTTTACCGTTTACCTGTTTTACCGTTTACCTGTTTTACCGTTCACCGTTTACCTGTTTTACCGTTCACCCATTTCCGCTTACCATTAAAAATATCCCTCCCCCTTCAAATACTCCGAAACATCCTCTCCTTCTCTGACTAAATAAGTATTAAATCCAAGGTTTTCTGCTACATCTAAATTATCCTTCACATCATCCATATAAAGTGTCAACTCCGGAATCATAAATGCATCATCAATAATATGTTTAAATATCGAAGGTTGCGGTTTACGGTCTCCAATAAGATGTGAATAATACGACTGATCAAAATATCTCTTTTCGAAATCATGAACGCCATGCACCTCTTTGAGATGCCGATGCACCCAATCCAGGTGAAGCTCGTTCGTATTGCTAAGAAGATACACATTGAAATTTGACCTCAGCGCTGACAGCATCTCCAGCCTGTTATGGGGTATCCCAATCAGCATTCCATTCCATGCATTAATGATGTCAATGGCCTGCATTGTTGCATTACTCTGGCCGATCAGTGTATTCAGAAAAATATCTGTTGATATTCTTCCGCACTCATATTCTAAAGCTATCCTTTCGATATTTTTTTTATCAGCCTCAGGCCGTAATATTTTTTCCAGCTCCGCAAAAGTTTTGTCGATGTCAAGATCAATGATCACATTGCCAAGGTCAAAAAGAAGATTTCGGATTTTAGAAGGTTTCATACAAATTGAATTAAAAATTTAAATTTCACCTAACTAAAAAATCCATATCCAACCATGTAAAGCCCTGCAAGGACTATTAAAACACCCACGATGATCTGCACCCAGTATACATACTTTCCTTTTATTCCGGCGATGAGTCTTGGAGCTAACCATGCCTTTAAAAAATCCCCGAGCGCTAGTGATAACATTATTCCACCATAATACAAAAACGGTGAGCCGGTTTCCATATGAAGAAAAATAGCAACCCCAAGCCAAAAAAATAATGTAACCGGACTAAGCGTATTCACAACGAACCCACCAAAAAAGGCGCGTATATATCCGGTCTGTTTAGGTGTGCTCCCTGTTAAAACCTTTTTTCCTTTGATCCGCAACATCAGCAATCCCATCACCAGCAATCCTATACCACTGATCACATACATCCAGAATCGTACGGAAGGCCTCTCGGACCATTCAGCCAGAGAAGCTGTCAATAAAAATGTTGCCACGATAAAAAATAAATCACTGACCCATGTTCCGATCGCAGCCCACAAACCCGCAACACGATTGACCTGTATACCATATTTAAGGATGATCATCGTGACAGGCCCCAACATGATCGTCAGCGTAAATCCTGTCAGACAACCTTCACCAAACAGTACAAGGGAAGAGTATATATCCATACCCCTATGATGTTATAGTGATGATGATGTCCCGCTTCCTGGCCATGTTCCTGAATTCACACAAGTAAACTCCCTGCCAGGTACCAAGACCGAGATGATGATTTATAATAGGAATGGTGACTGAAATTCCGGTTAAGGTACTTTTGATATGTGCAGGCATGTCATCTGGTCCCTCCATAGCGTGCGAAATGCCTTCAAGATCTTCAGGAGCAAGCCGATCAAAAAATAATTTGAAATCATCACGTACAGATGCATCCGCATTCTCATTGATACACAAACCTGCCGAAGTATGTTTTAGGAAAACATGCATCAGTCCATCCTGCGGCATCTCAACTACAGTATCAGTTATTTCCTTCGTAATAATGTGAAACCCTCTGGAAAACGGACCCACAGTTATCTCGTAATGCTTCAACATAAGCAGCAAAGATAACCTCCCTTTCAGTCCTACCTACTTTTTCTAACCTTCTTCCTTTTCGGAGTTGCCAATCAGGCAGATTAAAAAATAAACTGTTCCATCCCGATTTATGTGGACCGAATAATTTGGAGATAAAATAGTTTGCTGAAATTTAACTTTAAAATAATTTAACTACAACTAGTGCAAAAAGCCTTTTTACACTTCTGCAATTTCAGCCTTTAGCGTCCTGGCTTACTGATTTTCGGACACTGTAAAAACCCTATATAGTATACGAGTCCGACCCTCAAAGAATAATAAGAATCTTTATCACCACTCACACCTCTCTGTCTGCC
>JBDUDG010000337.1:0-3942 GCA_040003045.1 Saprospiraceae bacterium
CGAGTGGGCTTGCCTGCTCTTTCGTAAGTGTGATCGCTGCAAGTTCGCTTGCATTTGAATAAGCCCATGAATTGTCGAAATCGCTATAGGTTGGATTGAACGAACGATTGGTCACGAGGTACAGATATTTTCCATCCGGATCAAATGTCGGATTGCGATCAGAATAAAATCCACTCGTTGCCTGTTTTAATTCCTTTGTCTTCGTGTTGTAAATGAATACTGCCGAATTTCTATTGTCCATCGACCTGGTATACGCGAGCCATTTACTGTCTGATGACCAGTTGGAACTCCACCCTTCCAGGTTTCCTTCAAAGAGGGCATTGTCATGATCTATCTTATCGACGGTTTTTGTATCCATGTCATACATATTGATCGTCATGGTCTGATCTACAAATACCATTTTCCTGCTATCCGGTGACCAATATATGTTGTACCGATATCCGGGACCGAGATGTGTAAGTTGTTGCTCGGTGTTTCCATTCGACATGTCACGTATAGTCAATTCATATTCACCGGATTTGTCAGACCAGTAGGCTACATATCGTCCGTCCGGGGACCATGCAGGATATCTTTCTGCAGCTCCGGATGACCTCGTGAGATTCTGAATATAACCTTCTTCAGCCGGAAGTGAAAAAACTTCTCCTCTTGCATCGACCAGGGCACGTTTTCCATCAGGCGACAGCGTGACATAATCTGCATATTTCTCAACGCTTTCTTTTCTTGGCTTTAAAGTCATAAGATCACTAATGACATTTATGTTGATGATTTTTGATCTGTTCGTTTTCAGATCCAGCAAATACATGTCGCCATTCCCTTCGTAGACAATATCTGATGGACCAATGGAAGGCCAGTGAATATCAAAATCAGTATACGATGTGACCTGGGTATTTGTTTTTGCTTTGATATCGTACACCCAGATATTGTTGCGCTGATCTTTTCCGCGATCGGACATGTAATATATTTTGTCGCCATGCCACATCGGCAACTCAACACCTGCATCTGTATTTGAAATATTGGTTGATGCATACGAGTCAAGATCGAAGATCCAGAGATTGCCATTCATTCCCCCGCGATATCTTTTCCATGTTGCATTGACAACCGCGCGTTCGTTGAATGCGATTTGTTTTCCATCGGGAGAGAGAGAGCCATACTCACCGTATGCTAAAGGAAGTTTTTCAGACATTCCACCAGTCGCATCTACTTTATAAAATTGCGAAAAACGTTGCTTACCACTTTCGCGAGAGGAAGTGTAGAGCAATTTATCACCGGAAGGATACCAGTCATTGATCCGATCGGCCATTCCGTGATATGTTATTCGAGTTGGCACACCACCTAAAGCAGGCATGACATAGATATCAGTGTTGCCATCATAATTTCCTGAAAAAGCAATTTTTGTTCCATCAGGAGAAAATTTTGGGAAGCTTTCAGATCCTGAAGGAGAGCTCAATTTTGAAGCGGTGCCTCCTTCTTTACTGACAATCCACAAATCACCTCCGTACACAAATACGATTTGGGTCGCAGAAACATCCGGTGTCCTGAAAAGACGCGCACTGATTTGGGCATGTGATGAAGAAAAAAAGGTTACTAAGAAAAGGAGAGGGAGCAAATAATTTTTCATTTCCATTTATTTTATGAATGGAAAAGTAGTTAAAAACATTTAGAGCAGGAAGAAGGTAGACCAACCTTGAATTCATTAGCACACAGGTCGACGAATCTTCGACTAAGGAAACGGTGAAGAAGGGGATTTAGTCTTTGATTAAATAAACCTTACTTATTTTCTACTGGAGGTTTTGCGTAATGAATTCCCATTTCTACGGGTTGACCAAAGACTTCAGGATGTAAATATTTTCCTTTATTACGTTCTTCTTTTTCTACCTCAGGTATAATTCGATGTGCATTAGCCCAGGCATCCTGCCGAACGCCAGTGACCTGCCAGCTTACTTTCACATTGGGCTTGTCAGTTTTTATTTTAAACTGGTTGCTGTTGTTTATCTCTTCAGAAATGATGGCTTGTGCAAACTGTCCCATTACGGTAAGCTGGTAACGGAAATCCTTATTGAGCGTAAAAAAATATTCAGGCAACTGTACTGATGCTACTCCTGCATTATCTGTCACAATATTACCGTTGTAAATATTCATCATATCGGGGCTTTCCACGAAGCTATGGTATAGATATTTATTGGCAGGGTCTTGTGGGTGATCTATCAGAAATGAGCCGCTACCCTTTTGAATGACATCGGTGTATAATGATCCATTTACCTGTACAAATCCATCAAAATACCCTGCATAGTTGAGATTTCCAATCGGCCCGCCATACCCATAAATTGAGAAAGATTGGCTTCCTGATGCTGCTCCGGATGTGGTTGCATATCCATATACACCGTAAGTAGTTCCAGGACCATGAGCCTCAGCATGAATGCCAAAATTTTCTGTGCTCAACAGTCCACCATTAGCTGCAAACTTTCCTGCATAATTATTTATATTGGAATTGGATGCTTGTCCTTCTACACCAATATTCGATCCGGTTGAAGCAAGTGAAGTAGAGGTGAACAAACCTGCGGTATTTTGAATTTGTCCTGAGCCACCTGCATTAGCAAGAATACCAAAGTTCCTCAGATTAGAACCATTTGCAGTTAAGTTGATACCATAACTATCATTTCCTGTGTTGGTAGTGGTTTGTAAAACACTTATGCCATTTGCTCCCGATCCTGTCTGACTACTGACGACATTCAATTGTGCAGTGCCATTTGCTAAAGTACCAATAGCCACCTGGCCTCCGAAATCATTGATATAAACCTTGCTTGTGTTTTTACCTCCTCTGATATATGTATTTTCAGTGGCACCATAATTGAAATGAGATGCATTAGTTGTGCCAAAGAAGGCTGCGGTACCATCTGTTCCGTTTCCGCGAGCTACTGATAAACTTGCATTAGGATTAAAAATGCCAATACCCACATTCCCATATGTGGTGATGCTCATAATACTTTGCTGATCAACCCCTAACCTAAAATCATTGTTACTTAAAGTACCAATATAACCAATACCATTCGCCGTGTGAATTCCTAGCATAGTTGCACCTGTTGTATTTTGCTGGAGGTAGCCATATCCATCTGTTTTAATCGAAATAGGGAACTGGGGATTTGTGATACCTATTCCAATATTTCCATCGACCAAAAGGTTATTTCTCACCTTCGCATTTCCATTTACATCCAATTTTTCTACTGGTACAATATTGACACCTAAATTACCATCTACGAATAAATTACTTCTCACCTTTGCATTACCATTCACATCCAGTTTTTCACCAGGAGCTCCCGTTCCAATTCCAACTTTTCCACTATTCGGATTATAAATATCATTTGGATCCGGTCCGTGAAGCCAACCAACAGTTTCTGTTTTTACTTCACCATATACGCCAAGGACTTTCCATTTGCTTCTTGCGCCATCATAGATTAATGTGACGGAACCTCCATTATTCAATATTAAAGAAGAAGGCTGATTAATAGGACCGTTACCATTTGGTTCATATAACTCAATCATATTCAGACTGTCGGCAGCAGAGGGTATTGGCGTAGTACCCTGAAGATGTTTGATCGGCAGATTATTTACATGACTTACGATACTGACGATCTTACCGTCGGCTCCGCTGGTAAGCCCAACGATGACAGGTGTAAAATAAATTCCACTGCAACCGTCGTCAACAATATGAAGGACAGATTTATCTTTTACCACGTGGTCGATGACCAGGTTCAGGTTCGGAGGAGGAAGAAAACCACAGCTAACCCTTATAGTATCGCTCAGCAATGCCAGATCCCCATCTACAGTTAATTTTGAATATGGTGTTGTTATTCCAACACCTACATTACCACTATTTATATTATAAATATCATTTGCATTTTCTGTCCAATCTCCCGCTGTACTTCCAAAATAATCCAGGTTAGT
>JBDUDG010000046.1:0-13319 GCA_040003045.1 Saprospiraceae bacterium
CAATCGGGATCGGAACTCAGGGAGGTCCTAACATTCCTGTGAGAGCCGGAATGACCCACGTTACTTTCAATTCTGCTACAGGCGCATACTATTTTTCTGTTGCTTCTGATATTGGTATTATTGGTGCTGCCTCACCTTATGGATGGGATGCAGATGTCAATATGTATCAGGATACAGCCGATGCTAACCATTACACCCTCTCTCTTGGTCTTGTGGCCGGTGATGCTAAATTCCGTCAGGACGATGCATGGGATATTAACTGGGGTGCTACTGATTTCCCTTCAGGCGTTGGCGTTCAGAATGGACCGAACATTCCTGTCAATCCAGGAGGCACCTACAATATTGATTTTAACAAAAGTACAGGTGCTTACAGCTTTACTTTAACGAGCTTTTCTACTATTGGCATTATAGGTTCTGCTACTCCAGGTGGCAGCACACCTACTCCACTTATGTCTACTACAACACCAGGAGGATGGACACTCACTACAATACTTCTTGATGGTGGTCTTCAGTTTGAAGGTGATGGAGTTGCTACATGGGGAGGTACTGACTTCCCATCAGGAACAGCTAAATTGGATGGTGCTGAAATCCCTGTTACTGCAGGTCGGTATATCATCAACTTTAACAGCAAAACACTTGCGTACGAATTTATTCCTCTGGAATATTATAGCGTCATGGGTATCATCGGTAGTGCAACACCAGGTGGATGGGATACAGACACTGATATGGCACTTAATCCAAACTTTGCAGATTCATCAGAATGGGCACTTCGTGTAATCCTAACTGATGGAGAACTAAAATTCAGAGCTAATCATGACTGGGCAGCCAACTGGGGATCTGGCGATTTCCCAATTGGAACAGGTTTAAGAGATGGAGCCAATATTCCTGTAACAGCTGGTGAGTACCAGATTTATTTTAACTCCTTCACAGGCGGATATGGTTTCTTTGAAATCAGGGTCTACAGTGCCGTAGGTATGGTTGGAACAGCAACTCCAAACGCAAGCTGGGATTTAGATGTGCAAATGGAAAAAGATGCAAATAATGAGAATCTCTGGAAGCTTGCTTCAGGTGATTTCACAACCGGTGAGGCTAAGTTCAGAGCGGAAGGCGCATGGGCTACCAACTGGGGTTCTGCTGATTTTCCATCAGGCACAGGAACACAAGATGGTCCAAATATTCTCGTTGTTGCGGGCACATATGGCGTTACTTTAAATTCATCCTCCGGTGAATATGCATTTGGTGATCCACTGTCTGCTACACATGATCTGTTAAATCCTTCCAGCATCACAGTATTCCCAAATCCTGCTGCGGAGAAAGTAAACATTGATCTGAGTGCAACTCAAATCAGTGGTGAAGTAAATCTCAAAGTGTTTGATATGTCTGGAAGACTCGTTCTTTCAGAAGTACAACAGGGGAGTACACAAATGAGCCTCAATGTAGCTTCACTACAAAACGGACATTATACTTTACAAATCAGCAATAGTAAATACATCATCGGTAAGACTTTCGCTATCGCGAAATAAAAAATCAATTCCAACTATTTTGAAAAGGTGGTCTTCTCTCATGGAAGACCACCTTTTTTATTTCCGTTCGGTGCGCTTAGTTAAATGATCCGGATGGCCTATCTTTAATATTCAACCCCATAATCCAGGTAAATAATGAAGCATCCTAAAACTAGTTTCCTCATTTCTTCCCTCATTCTTTTATTCTGCAATTTCAGTAATGGACAAACGCATTCAGGAAATCCTGTTGAAGCCCAGGGGAATAAAAGAAACGCAGTGGTAGTATGGACGGTCCCGGCCTTCCCAACAAAGCTGGACAATGTCACGATCTATTTTGATGCCTCACAGGGGAATGCTGCCCTGGCAGGATATCAGGGAGATGTGTATGCCCACACAGGTGTCATTACAGATGCAAGCGCAAACATGAATGACTGGAGGCATGTGATAGGCAATTGGGGTGCGGCGGATTCAAGAGTACTCATGACAAGAGTGTCGCCGGATCTGTATTCGATCAGTTACAATATTGCCAGCTTTTACGGAGTGCCCGCCCAGGAGCAAGTGCTGAATCTTGTGTTTGTTTTCAGAAATGTTTCAGGCAGCATTGTTGGACGCGATACCGATGGTTCCGATCTCTTCACTGATGTAGCACCTTTGAATGGAGGTCTGTTGCTCACGCTTCGTTCGCCTTCAAAAGATGATGTATTGCTTTATTCTGGCGACAGTCTGGCGATAGATGTCGTAGTCAGTGATTCAGCTTCGTTGAAGATATATGATGATAGCATACTGATCTATTCCCAGACGACCGATCATGCCATTTTCTTTTACCAACCAACCTCTATTGGACAGCACGTATTAAAATTCGAAGCGCAAACAGATACAACTGTGATGCTGCAAAAAGAATATCTCGTTATTAATAATAATCCGGTAAAAATTGATCCTCCTTCCGGGTCATTGTATGGTCTGAATTATAATTCGGATAGCACCTACCTTTTCCAGATCAATGCACCTCTGAAAGATTTTGTTTTTCTTCTTTGTCCTGCCAATGACTTTAAGCTCAATATCGAATACCAGATGCACGAAGCTGAGGACAACAGCACTTTCTGGATAGAGCTGCCACGAACTAATTTTGCAGGTGGCAGGACTACCTATCAATATTTCATGAATGATGCACCTAGAGTGGCTGATCCGCATTCAGAAGTGGTGCTCGACCCTTCTAATGATGGTGGAATAAGTCCTGCTGTGATGGCTACACTTCCACCTTATCCTACCGGTATGACTACCGGAATTGTAACTGCATTCGATGAAACGTATCACCCCTTTGATTTTACTGTGGATGATTTTCAAAAACCGGAAAAAACAAAGTTGGTGATCTATGAATTGCTTATACGGGATCTGCTTACTTCTCACAATTATAAAACACTGACAGATACACTTGATTATTTTAAAAACCTGGGTGTAACTGCTATTGAATTGATGCCGGTAAGTGAATTTGAAGGAAATAATAGTTGGGGATATAACCAGTCATTCCATATGGCATTGGATAAATATTATGGCACAAGAGATCAATTAAAAACTTTTATTGATGAAGCGCATCAGCGAGGTATCGCGGTGATCATGGATGTTGTATTCAATCATTCCTTTTCACAGGGCCCGCTTGTGCAGATGTATTGGGATGTCAACAATCAGAGACCTTCAGCGGAAAGTCCTTACCTCAATGCTATACCAAGGCATCCATTTAACGTGGGCTATGATTTCAATCATGAGAGTCCCTACACAAAGACATGGGTCAAACGCATACTTACCTACTGGCTCAATGAATTCAAATTTGATGGCTTCCGTTTTGATCTTTCAAAAGGTCTCACACAATTTAATTCAGATAACGATGCCACTCTTATGGCACATTATGATGCAAGCCGGATAGCCATACTGAAAGATTATGCTCATGCTATCTGGGATGCAGATCCAAATGCATATGTCATCCTTGAACATTTTGCTGACAATGATGAAGAAATCGAATTGTCTAACAATGGCATGATGTTGTGGGGAAATATTAATTATCAATTCAGCCAGGCGGCGAAAGGGATTAAGTCGGATCTTGAAGGGATCGACTATACTTTCAGAGGCTGGGCCAATCCGAACCTTGTCGGCTATATGGAAAGTCATGATGAAGAGCGGGTCATGTATCGTGTACTCAATGAAGGAGACAGCAATGCTGATTATAATACAAAAGATCTTTCCACGGCCATCAAAAGAATAGCTGCAGCAAGTACAATCTTTTATACGATCCCCGGTCCCCGGATGATCTGGGAATTTGGTGAGCTCGCGTATGATTTCCCGATCAACCGCTGCGTAAATGGCACGATATCCAATAATTGTCGACTTGATCCAAAACCGATCAGATGGGATTACCTGCAAGATATGAGACGAAAGAATTTGCATGATGTGATCTCTTCGCTGATCTATCTTAAAGAAAATTTTCCAACATTCTCATCACCCGATTTTAAATTCAATGACGCTAATTTTTTTGTGAAACTCGTTCACCTCAATGATGCTTCAATGGATGCCACCGTTATCGCTAATTTCAGGATCATCAATTCGGATGTTATACCTGACTTTCAACATACCGGAACATGGTACGAATATTTTACGGGTGACAGCATTGAGGTAACAGATACACAGAAGCGGATCACGTTTGGCCCCGGCGAGTACCGGGTTTATACATCTCAACGAATTGTTCCTCCGGGTGGATTTTTTACGGGTATACGGGATATCTCTTTTCAGCAAATTGCTTTATATCCAAATCTGGTTGGGGATGATCCTGCGGTCTATGGCAGTTTGCCTGAGCAGAGTAAAATAGAACAAATCACACTGGCTGATATGGCCGGTAAAATTTTGAAAACTTCTTATGATCAGAATGATGGTGATTTTTTAATTCATCTACCTGAAGGTCTAACGTATGGAATGTACATCATTCAAATTCAGACCAAGGATGCACATTTTACAGGGAAGTTTGTAAAGGAATAATCATGAAAATTATATTCATCTTCCTGTCCTGGTTAATCCTGATCTCATTCGCTAATGCCCAGCACAAGGATCAGATTTTTATCGATGAAGGTGGTATCATGCGATGGTCGCGTGATAACTCAGAAGTGAAAGGATTCGGTGAGAATTATACCGTTCCATTTGCATATGGTTTTCGTGCAGCAAAGAGAATGGGTGTTAATCTGAAGGCAGCCATCGATCAGGATGTTTATCAATTTGCGAGATTGGGTCTTGATTTGTACCGCGTGCATGTCTGGGATTGCGAGATCAGCGATACCCTTGGCAATCTTCTTGACAATGAGCACCTTGAACTGTTTGATTATCTCCTTTGGAAATTAAAACAGAAGGGGATCAATGCGATTATCACACCTATCGCCTACTGGGGAAATGGTTGGCCTGAAAAAGACGAACCTACTCCCGGCTTCTCCACTAAATATGACAAGGACCAATGTCTCATCAATCCGGATGCCATCAAAGCACAGGAAAACTATCTGAAGCAATTTGTCAATCATGTCAACAAGTACACAGGAATAGCATACAAAAGCGATCCCCAAATACTTGCTTTTGAAATTTGCAATGAACCTCATCACAAAGGCACACCTGCAGAGGTCACTTCATTTGTAAAAAAAATGAAAGATGCGATTAAGTCGACGAGTTGTACGAAGCCTGTATTTTATAATGTCAGTCATCGGGTGCATCTAGAGCAGGCATATTTTGATGCAGGGATAGATGGCGGCACATTTCAATGGTATCCTACCGGTCTTGGTTTTCAAAAAGAATTGGGTGGCAATATGTTGCCCAATGTGGATAAATATGAAATTCCATTCAATGATGTTTTGAAAAAAAATCATGCAGCACGCATAGTTTATGAATTTGATGCTGCAGATATGGCGACATCATACATGTACCCTGCCATGGCAAGGAGCTTTCGGACAGCTGGTATG
Organism: Saprospiraceae bacterium; assembly: GCA_040003045.1. Classification (GTDB taxonomy): domain Bacteria; phylum Bacteroidota; class Bacteroidia; order Chitinophagales; family Saprospiraceae; genus Opimibacter. The sequence goes on from JBDUDG010000046.1 coordinate 5,489, forward strand.
CAGCTTGCTACACATTTCGCCTGGGATCCAACTTATACAGCACCATACAATACTGAGTACAATACACACTTCATGAATTTGTTCTATGCTCCACAAAAAGCATTGGGCCTGATGATATGTGGCGAGATTTTCAGAACGATGCCTCTGTATAAAGACTATGGCACTTATCCGGCCAATACTTCCTTCGGTCCATTCAGGGTGAGCTACGAGGAGAAGTTAGCAGAGATGGTCACGGATAAAAAATTTATTTATACGAATAATACAAATTCAAAACCTCCTGCACCTGAAAAACTTGAGCTCATCGCAGGTTACGGAAATTCACCGCTGATCCAATACACCGGCACAGGTGCGTATTTTTTTGATAAGCTCGGTGAGGGCATGTGGAAGCTGGAACTCATGCCGGATGCTGTTGTGGTGGATAATTTATTTGGTCAAAACGATCTTTCCATTATCAGGGCCGTTGTGAAATATGAAAGACAAAAAATGAATATCAATTTGCCGGGAATAGGAAATGAATTTTCCATTGAGAGCCTGGACTGGCGTGATTCAATTCTATATCGCGAAACAAGAGATGGAAGTGTTGATTTGAAACCCGGCACATATCTTATTCTCAATCACAGATATGGAAAAGAAGATAGCATCACTTTTTATACAACACATAAAATAGTACTGAAGGATTCGATCCCATTTCCACAAGCACCTGATATCATGCCAACCAACACTTCTTCGATGCAGTCGTGGAATATGAATTTTACAGAAGTTTCTACAGGACCAATATTACTGTTTGAAGCCTCAACGCAGTTTTACCGACTGAACAGGCAATGGATCAGGGGCTCCGGCCTGGAACCTCCCCCTGCACCTGGCATCAAATCACAATTTCATCTTAAGCTCAATGGTCTTGCACATACAGACGATGAAAATCCAAATGCTGCACCGGTACCTGATTACACCATACGTCATTATTTCGGAGACATTGTAGCACCACGAAAAAATGATATTGCAAAAAAGAAATCCATCCTGTTTAAGGGGCATGCTATTGGGGATGATCAGATTCCTGTTCAAATCTCTCTTGTGATGAAAGATGGTTCTGCTTTCGGAGGTATGATCGAATTGAATTCAAAAGATAGCAGCTATGTATTACCCTTAAGTATACTGAAACCTGTCAAAGCTGTTTTACTTCCCAGGCCCTATCCTACTTTTCTACCCTACTACTCGAGTGCAAAAAATTCCGGTGTTCTTGATATGAACCAGGTTGAGAGTCTGGAGTTCTCAATCGGCCCAGGTATAAAAGAAGAAGACTGGGGGAAGACCTATGAGATGATGATCTCAGAAATCTGGCTCCAGTGAGAGAGTGAGTGTGAGAGCGTGAGAGAAATCTCCCTAAAATGTTGAACAAAGCCTTTCGGAGGTTCGTTTCGGCTATCGCTCAACGACCCCTTTAGACTCTAACCATATAATTTCGGCTACGCTCAATCAATGAGGAAGATTTAAAAATGGAGGGATTTATTTCATTTTTAGCCCCACAAAAAAATAAGCTTCGAAAAATAGATTCTTCCAATCGAGAAGAGAAATCTCCCTCAAACGTTGAGGGAAGCCGAAACATCCATTGATGATTTTAGGCGGTCGTTGAGCGTTTTCTATGAACGACCATTACCAGAACTTGACATAAATAGCTACTACAAGCATCAACACAATCGTGATCATAGCAAGGTGGCCCTTTGAAACTTTGTACATGGATTTGTCCACCTCAAGCGCATGCACATGTTCACGTCCTTTCTTGTCCAAAAGACTGACCGTAACGATCAGACATGTGGTGAAGAAAAATACCCATCCCATCTGTACGAGGAATGGAATCTCATAAATTCCATTACCATTCGGATACGCCGTGTAGAGTATTGTATCGTTACCCGCAATACCCGGAAGAAACTTATCAAATAATATAGCCAGCAGTACACCTGATATGATACCTGTGATCGCTGCTTTCGAAGTTGTCTTTTTCCAGAAGAAGCCAAATAAAAATACAGGGAAGATTGCAGGTGAAATATACCCCGTGTATTTCTGAATGAATTCGAATCCACCTTTTCCACCTATGCCCAATGCATCATTCCAGTTGACACCAATTGCAATGAGGAGTGATACCACTACCATGATACGTCCCGTCCAGACCATTCGCTTTTCAGAAGATTCTTTATTGAAATATTTTTTATAAATATCAAGCGTGTATATCGTCGAAATACTATTCGCCTTTCCTGCAAGCGATGCTACAATAGCTGCGGTCAAAGCAGCCATTGACAAACCACGAAGACCCGTAGGCAAAAATCCAAGCACTGCGGAATACGCATTATCTTCCCTGAATTCACCATTGGTCAGCATCTGCGTCTGAAGCTCTCCGTGCTGATGCAACACATAGGCAGCAATACCAGGTAACACTACCAGCACCGGCATTAATATTTTTAAAAATGCAGCAAATAAAATCCCAGTTCGTGCAGTCTTCAGATCAGCACCCAACGCACGTTGAGTGATGTATTGATTACAACCCCAATAATTTAGATTGGCCACCCACATACCTGCGGCCAACATAGCGAGTCCAGGTAAACTTGAATAATGATTGATCTGAGCGGCGGTAGAACTTGCATCAGGTTTTTTAAAAATCATATTAAAGTGATCCGGTGCTGTTGTAAACAATTGATTGAGGCCTGCTAATGCATTAGTGCCCAGTCCAAATTTTTGACTTACCACAGTAAGTGCTATGTATGATGTAATCAAACCTCCGGCAAGCAACACCAAGACCTGGATCACATCTGTGTATCCTATCACCTTCATACCACCCAGAGTAATCACCAGCGCAAACAACGCAAGGCCAATCATAATCCAATGAAAACTTTCACCACCGGTCAGATTATTTATCGCCAATGTACCGAGATATAAGATTGACGTAAGGTTGACAAAAATGTAAAGGAAAAGCCAGAAGATGGCCATGATCATTGCCACGGTTTCATTGTACCTGGTCTTCAAAAACTGGGGCATCGTGAAGATCCGGTTCTTCAGATATACCGGCATAAAAAATACAGCCACGATGATCAAAGAAACCGCAGCCAACCATTCATAACTTGAGATGGCCAAACCAAGACGGAATCCATTTCCACTCATCCCTATAAACTGCTCAGCAGATATATTGGACGCTATAAGTGAAGCCCCGATGGCCCACCAGGTCAATTGACCCTCAGCGAGGAAAAATTGCGTTGATGAGGCTTGAGAAGACTTCTTGCGGTTATATACCCAAAGGCCATAGGAGGCGACAATGGCGAAATAAATGAAGAAGACTATATAGTCCGCGGAATGGAGAGCTTGGTTCATCAATTTTATTTTGTCGAATAATAGGAATATTAATCGGAACAAACAACCTGAAAGGGTATCTCTGTTGTGAAGACCATATTCAACAAAACCACTATAAAGGGGTATATTCACCAAAAGGCTGGGTTCATCCCATCATAAACTGATTAGATCAAAATAAAACTTAGCTGACTGCTTATATGATTAAATGTCATTGCACCTGCTGATTCCCATAACTTAAATCACATCTCCAAATGAAAGTCTTTCTTTCCATTTCTATTTGTCTGATCTTTTTCTTTTTATCCCTCAACAAAAGTATTGGACAAGCCGTCAGCATTAACATTACCGGAACCGCACCTGATACAAGTTCCATTCTTGATGTAAAATCTACTACCAAGGGCGTGCTTTTACCACGCATGACTACAACGCAGCGTACAACAATTGGCACACCTGCGGAGGGCTTGCTTGTATATGACACTACAACGCATACATATTGGTATCGGAACAACACATCATGGATAAACATTGCACAACCTATTTCCGCACCTCCTCCTACACCTCCGTTGTTCCCTTTAATACCAGTAAGAAATAAGCAAGAAAATAAATTGCAAGGAATTCTTGAAGCTCAAAATGGAATGATCCAACAGCTTATCAAACAAAATCTGTCCCTACAGAATGAGATGAAAATTCTTAACCAACAAATGACAGATCTGATCAATACTTTTCCGGAAAAAAAGAAATAAATCAACTGCTTTAAGCCAATATCAACAATCAATTGATATAAGTATACTCCCTTTTTTGTATATTCGACTGAATTATATGCCTCCTCCCTGGTGTCCTGGTCAATATTTATTGACATCTCCATAGTATCAATTTCTTCACTAACAGATAATTAATAATGACATGAAGAAGATTTTCTCCATGATCAGTTGCTTGATGATGATCCTGGTTCCAGTTAGGGTCATCACGGCACAGGGCGTCAGCATCAGCTCGATCAGTTCGACACCGGATGCAAGCGCAATACTGGATTTAAAATCCACCACCCAGGGTATTTTGGTTCCGCGTATGACAGGCGCACAACGGATGGGCATTGCTTTGCCTGCTATTGGACTCCTGGTCTATGATACAGATACTCAATCGTTTTGGTACCGCAGTGCTACAGTTTGGACAAATCTAACTTCAGGCGGTGGAAGCGGCAGCGGGTGGTCTATGACAGGGAACGTGGCGACAGGAACTGACTTTTTGGGTACGACTAATAATCAATCCCTTCTGCTTAAGGCAAACAATCTTCAGGCAGGAAAAATTGATCTTATCACGAACAACACAACCTGGGGATCACGAGCAGGTGAATCTATAACCTCTGCAAGCTCAAATACAGGTCTTGGATTCAATTCGATTCACTTCACCACTATCGGTTCTTCCAATACTGCTGTAGGCTTCAATGCATTGTTAAATAATACAACAGGCTATTCGAATATCGCTGTCGGCGCAAATGCTTTATTCATCAACAACACCCGAAACAATATTGTCGCCATCGGGGATTCCGCTTTGTATCATAATGAAATGGATGCAACCGCAATGTTTCATGCTACTGCAAATACAGCAATCGGATCAAAAGCGTTGTACGCAAATACTACCGGCTATCAGAATACAGCCGTAGGATTCAGATCCATGTACTCCAATACAACGGGTCTCAACAATTCTGCATTTGGTGTAAATGCACTTTATCTTAATTCAAGTGGTGCATACAATACTGCTTTTGGAAAGGATGCGCTATTTGCAAATCTTATCGGCTCTTTCAATTCTGCGAATGGATTTGAAGCGCTTTATTCCAATACCTCCGGAAATGGAAATTCAGCGATAGGAAGAGAAGCTCTTTATTCAAATACGTCCGGCAGCAACAATACCGCCATAGGAATGCAATCTCTTTACACAAATGACATTGGTGAAAACAACACAGCTATTGGCGTAAATACATTGTACTCAAATACACTAGGATTAAATAATACTGCGAATGGAATGAATGCCTTAAGTTCAAATATGAATGGATCATATAATGCTGCATTTGGTAATAATGCGATGCTCCTGAATAGTTCAGGATCATTTAATTCCGCAGTTGGTAATGAGGCCCTCTTCTTCAATATGTCAGGGGCTTCTAATACATCCATTGGAAGGAAAGCTCTTTATTCTAATAGCACTGGAAGCCGGAATACAGCAATTGGTGACAGCTCCCTGTACCAAAATAATACAGGAATTAACAATACAGCGATCGGATATGCCGCTGATGTAATGGTTGATAATCTTTCGAATGCTACCGCGGTTGGTTTTAATGCTAAAGTAGGTGCGAGTAATAGTTTAGTATTAGGTGGAACAGGAGCTGATGCAGTCAAAGTTGGTATTGGCACTACCACGCCCACTGCCACTCTTGAAGTAAATGGACAGGTTAAAATAACCGGAGGAATGCCGGGTGCAAATAAAGTTCTTACATCTAATGCTGTGGGTCTGGCTACCTGGCAACCAAATGGACAATCGGATTTCGCTTACATATATAATGTGGTGCCTCAATTTGTACAGATTGAAACATCCGTTTTTTTTGATTCAAATGGTAGTATGACATCAGGGTTCTTCCACATTCCGGGCACGAGTGATCTGACTATTATTAATGCGGGAGCATATAAAGTTAACTTTTCTATTTCAGGTAATGAACCCAATCAGTTTGCTTTGTTTCTAAACGGGGTCCTCATACAAGGAAGTATATACGGTTCCGGAAACGGCACACAGCAAAATAATGGTCAAATTGTATTTTCAGCAAGCGCAGGAGATATTCTTGCACTGCGAAATCACTCTTCCAACGCAGGAGTTTCCTTAGCAACTATTGTCGGAGGTACTCAGTCTAATGTCAATGCTTCTATTTTGATTGAACGGTTATAATAAATTCTTATCCAACTAAATTAATAATTAAGTAAAATACCTATTGTTGAGTAAATACCTCTTCAATACTTAGGGCATCTGCCGATGGAAAATACCTGTTCATCGATTAAAAGCAGCATCTCCATCTATACAAGCGTTAATTTGGGGTTCCCCGAAAACATATATAATTTTTTAACTTTCATTCAATCCAAATAATATGAAAAATAATTTAAACATCAGGCTCCTGTTGCTTATGGTAGCTATTGCATTAGCTTCTTTCGCATCCGGGCAAGCCATTTCTACTCCAAGGACTCCAAGTCCTGCAGCCGAGGTAAGACAAACCATCGGCATCTCCACTGTGACCGTCAACTACTCAAGACCTTCCGTCAAAGGCCGCGTGATATGGGGAGATCTGGTGCCTTACGGATACAATGTGCAGAATTTTGGAAATCAAAAACCCGCACCTTGGCGTGCAGGTGCAAATGAAAATACGGTAATTGAATTTTCTCATAATGCTAAAGTGGAAGGACATGATGTATCGGCAGGCCGCTATGGTTTATTCTTTGCGGTCAATAGTGATGACAGCGCTGATTTAATCTTATCCAAAGACAGCCGTTCATGGGGAAGTTTTTTTTATGAAGCCGATCATGATTTGTTGCGCACCAAAATCCAGCTTCGCACGCATGCCATGACAGAATTGCTAACCTATGATTTCATCAACATAACCAAAAATTCCGCAGAGCTGGTGATGAATTGGGAGAACAAACAATTCCCGATTAAAATTGAATTCGCGGTAGATGACATTGTAATGGCCAATGCTACCGAAGAGCTAAAAGGCCCTGCAGGATTCAACTGGCAGGGATACAATCAGGCTGCAACTTATGCGCTTCAAAACAACATCAGTCCTGCCCAGGGAATACTTTGGTCAGACCAGGCCATTGCAGGCAACAGAAGTTTTAATACTCTGATGGTGAAATCAGGTTTGCTTGATCAACAGGGTAAAAGTCCTGAAGCCGAGCAGATTAAAAATGAAGCACTTAAAATTGCCACAGAAGCAGAATTGAATACCTATGGATATCAAGTACTAAATCAGGGGAAAAGTGATGAAGCTATTCACATCCTGATGCTCAATACACAAAACCATCCTGAAAGTGCCAATGCATGGGACAGCCTCGGTGAAGCTTATGCGATCAAAGGCGATAAGGAAAATGCCATAAAGAACTTTAAAAAATCACTTTCATTGAATCCTACTGAAGCCACCAAAGCAAACTCAATGAAGTATCTCAAAAAACTTGGCGGCGCCTAAATTCCATTTTTTGGACAAGGTTCGGGAAGAAACTAAAATGAAGAGACGTGATTAAATGTTAAAATAAAAAGACGCGATTAATCGCGTCTTTTTATTTTATTTTGCTGACGAAATGAACCGAAATCTCAGAACATTTAAAATGTCCTTCTGGACAAGCTTTGTAACCGTGTAATCCGCAAGGTCTGCAATTTAATTTGTAATCAATTTCTGCAATATGTGAATTATCGGACAATGGGCCGAAGCCGAAAGCTGGAATTGTAGAACAGAAAAAAGCGGTAACAG
>JBDUDG010000047.1:0-13317 GCA_040003045.1 Saprospiraceae bacterium
AATTGTGATAAGTATAGATATCAGACGGAATCTTCTGCTCGAAGATCTGACGAACGTGATCTTCGGCTTCAGTAATGATATCGGGTTGCTCCACATGGGTCATTATGCCAAAATTATACCGTTTTTTTAAGTTTTGACACCGATCAGCCCCAATCTGAACAAGTGTATTATGAAGATGTCATTTGGCTGACCTTTGGATGATTTTAATTTCTCCCGGATCTCCAGGATATAAATGATAAAGGAAGGTTCTTCTGTAATGAGTGATTATACTGCAAATACAACATAAGAGAGCAAGATTCAGCATGACAATACATTAATGACCAAAACGCTTTAAGTATTTACCCAAAACAATAAATTTTTGTAAGAATTTCTGTTTTACTGCGAAGGATTAGCCGTATTATTCAAATCCCCGATTTTAATTCCGGTAAATTGTACCTGTGAAGGACCTTGTGGAAGACTGGTAAGTTGTATCGAAGGCGGATCAAATCTCCAAGAAGAAGAAGTTGGTAAATGATTTATTTTTCCCAGCAACAAACGAAGCAACACTACTATATCCCCAACTGAAATATAATTGTTATTAGTCGCATCTGCTGCAATATACTGCCATGGCAAATTAAATGTATCTTTTGCAAGCAGGTGCTTTTGTATTGCAATAAGATCAATTACGTTAATCCCGTTGGTTTGATTGTCATCCTTCACTGGTGTAATAGTGTACTGACCTTTACGGTTCACTCCCGATAAACTAAATTGACCAAGAGCATCTGTGGTTAATACCTGGCTTGCTGAACCGGCGATCGTAATCTGTACATTTTTAACCGGCCGTCCAATTGGATCAATTACGGAGCCCTGAATGTCAATGAGATCATTCTGCTGAATGTTTTCAAGAGAACGCAATGTCATCACACCGGTCTGATCAGGATCTAACCAATCACTTAACCGTTGTGCTGAAGTTGTGCCATAATTCCATGATTTAGCCAGTCTTCCGGCAAAAGCATGATTAACATCTTCACAACCCATCGTTCCTCCATGTAGCTGTGCGACGAGATAGCCATCCTGATTAAACACAGGACCACCTGAAGAACCAGGCTGATGCCCGCCTTCCGTAAACTTAAAGCTGAGGTGATGTCGGCCCGGTGTCGTATACCCTTCTGACCAACCTATCTGATTGGGATGAATAACAGCACCCGTCGTACAAGTAGAAAATTTTCTAATGTCCGCATTTGGATGATGTACCAGGTAAAGTGTATCTGGCAATGCTGTGGTATCTCTATTCCAACCCGCAAATGTCACTTTCTGATTAAGTGGCACCTCATTGTTGAGATGAACTAACAGGAAGTCAGAACCTTGTCCCGAGGCCTTAAGATCACATCCGGTAAGTGAAAAGAAAACAGGCTCTGACGCAGGATTCGCACATGAATCAGATTTGTACTGAAGATCAAAACGCCACAATTCGTAATTCGGCGTGAAATTAAATTGACAGTGATATGCAGTCAGCACCAATGGAGATCTGTCATTCCTCGTATTATTGATAAATGATCCAGAGCACCACCCTATCCCTTCGTCCATCACCATTCGGATTCGGACTGTTGTATTAGAAATCAACTGAAGTAGCGAATCTTGCTTACAAGCCGCATTCGGATGACAAGGCAAAGCTGTATTAAATCCGATTGCTCTGCTTCTTTCATCGGAAGTACCGTGAACATAAATACCTTTGATGGTAAATTGACTTTTATGGGATGGATTTTCCGCTGATGACCAATCAAGGTATGTAGTCGATGGATCAAATACGGGAGATAAAATTTCCGGATACATGAAACGTGGTACTTCAAAAATAATTTCACCACTGTTGATGTCTCTCAGAAATATTTTTTCGCCAGCAGCAATTTGATCAATGTGAAATAATATTTCTATCCTTTCCTGGTGGTTGAATTCGAATTGATATTTGGCAGCAGAAGAATTTGAAGTTGCTAATTCACTTGAGTTGATATTGGTTTTAACTCCCATGATTTCAAGCCGGCCTTCATTGAGATGCTCCCATTTCTGCTGATCAGCTTCCGTCCAGCTAAGTTTGATAATCTGAATTTCTTTGCCAGGCTGATTTTTATATTCAATCTGGGCTGGGACCTGTGCCTGAAGAAACTGCAGCACAAGTAGCGAAATAAAAGCAGATAGAAATGTTTGACGCATGGGTTTATGGAAGATGTACGAGGATATTCTCATCAGCAAAGCAAAAGTACTACCTTAAAATCGAAGGCCTTAATGTCATTTGGCAAATAGCTGTCCAATATCCTTGAATGCTTTGAATTCCAACGCGTTGCCACAAGGATCTTCGAAAAACATCGTAGCCTGCTCACCCGTCATACCCTTAAACCTGATGTATGGCTCAATGATAAACTCAATTCCATTTTTTTTCAAACGCTCTGCCAGAAGTTCCCATTCCTCCCAAGGAAGAACTACCCCAAAATGAGGGATCGGTACATCATGGCCATCCACCGGATTGCTATGCATACTGTTTGATTTTTTTGCCTGGTAGTGGATAACTAGCTGATGCCCATACAAATCGTAATCGGTCCACAAATCGGACGTCCGGCCTTCTTTGCACTGCATCACGTCATGATAGAAATGTCTTGCAGCAGCAAGATCATCAACAGGTATGGCAAGGTGAAACGGATAAATAGTTTGCATGGATGTTTGAAATTCAGACGTAATATTTTTTAACTACTTCAATCGAACAAACAGCAATTCTTTTGATCACAAAATCAATAGCTTTTATCCGTTGCGCACTGATTATTAATCCTGGTGAAATAAAATAATACAGCGAAATAAATATTCGCCCTATCAAAAAAGCAGACAATACTTCATCCCGGAATTTGCACATCAATCGGTATTCAGGACTTTGCCTGGTATACATATACGTCACGATGTAACAAGCCTCTCCTTTCAATCTTGCATTCAGATGATAGGTCACTCTTGGCTCTCGTTCATGACATGTCACGATGATTCGTCCTCCGGGCGGTCGCTCACCAAGCCTGGAGGTTTTAAAAAGAGCATTTGTCTTCACAGATGCTCCTGCATAGATCATACCAGCCACAAATTCATCATCAGCCCACTTTTCCGCACTCACCTGGTTTTTTTGCCTGTCAATTAAAACAGGAAGATCCAGATGGATATAAAGATTTTTAACTGTTGGGTTATTAATGTTTAGTCCTAGATTATACCACTTAGCACCCACTCCTTCCTGCGCTTCCCATTTGACTTTTAATTTTAAAACAGGATCCACCTCAGGATTATTTTCCTCCATCGGATGCTCTTGTCCATAGTCGAGATAACTGTTCCCCTCAAAAAATAATTCATTCAACGCAGCAGTCAACGCATCCCAATCCCAAAGCTCAATCTCGGTACTCTGTGCAAGTATTTTTGCTTCATTTGAAAAACTACTTGTAGTAATGATCCAGGACTGGTCAGATTCATGGAAATCTCTAGCAATGATCGCTTCACTAACCTGATGCTCCCCAATGATTTTTTCAGGAGGAAATCTAAAGACTCTGATTCCAAGTACAGCATCCTCCTTCCTGGCTATTAGATTGGTGGTCGGGTCGGTCTTCCTGGAAACATGTTCGACTTCATAACCATCTACTTTAAAGAGGTATTCTATCAAAGATTCAAAATCCGACGGACTCAATTGACTGAAGCGGTTAGGCATCGCCTCGATCAGAAATCTTCGAATATCCAGCTGATTAAAATCCATGTATGCCGGAAAAATAATAATTTCGGCCCTCGATAGATAATAAATTGTTACAATATGAAATTTCTGAAAACCATAATCACTCTAGTTTCCTTTATCCTGTTGGTTGCCACAGGTATGTCCTGTAAAAAATCAGTTGAAGCCTCAAAGGCTGAAACTGAGACCCAGACTGAAAACAGTTCCGAACCCCAGGCTAAAGCACTCGAACCTTCCGAGTTCGGTGACGAAATGAAAAAAAACGGGGCCATTATCGTCGACCTTCGTTTTCCCCAGGAATTCGAACAAGGTCATATCGATGGTGCGATCAATGTCAACTTTTTTGACCCAAAGTTCCAGGAGAATATCCTGAAGCTGGATAAGACCAAAAAGTACTTCCTCTACAGTAAAGCTGAACCGCAGACCAAACGTGCCGGTATCTATATGCGCCAGAATGGATTTACCGATGTCAATTACGTTAAAGGCGGCTATGAAGCCTGGAAAGAAAGTGGAAAGAAATAGTATTTCCTTCTTATCTGATATGGTGTGACAAGTGAGCAAAACTTGCTTTCCGCTCGGCCTGTTTTTTATCAAGATTTATCCTGTATCAACGAATGGACAGGGCTAAAACTGGTGATTAGGAAAAATTTAAGTCGATTGAATCTTATCTCTATGTTTCCTCCATATCTGCGTTACATCTCGATCTGCATGATCATCATTTCGATCTTTGCATGTAAAAATCAATCTTCCAACATCCCGGAGATCGAACCAAAAACATTCGATAGCTATTGGAACATTGATAAAGCAGAAATTACCAGGTACACATTAAGCCAATCTGATCAAGGTACCGTCTACAACGGAATTGTTGCACTGGTCTTTGTCCCTGAACAATTCAGCGGTACAAAACAGGTAAAACTGAATGAACCTATCAGAAATCCGTCTGATGCAATAAGAGTGCTTCGCCTCACAATTTCCAAAGAATTTATGACAGGGATGAACAAGCAATCTCTGATGAGTACTGTATTTACAGCGATCGATTATGAGGATTATCCACACGCATTGAAGCTCACATCAGGAAGCCAAAATTGGGATGGCCAGTCATTCATGCAATTCAACTGGAAAGGTAATAGGTTTCAAATTCAACAAATGTCAAATTTCGAAACTGAGGGTGATAAATCTTCAGCAATTCCCGGTGCATGGCTTGAAGATGAGATATGGACAAAAATCAGGGTAGCACCTAATACACTCCCAATAGGTGATGTTACGATGATCCCTTCCACTATTTTCATACATCTTACCCATCAGGTGATAAAAGCTTACGATGCAATTGCTTCAATCAAATCGGATGACATTTCATACACGTATTCCATTTCCTACAAAGAACTGAAGAGAACAATAGATATCATGTTTGAAAAACAGTTCCCTTATAAAATCCTGGGATGGAAAGAAAATTATGGAGATAATGAAGTCGTTACGGCCACTATTGAAAAAACAATGAATACTGATTTCTTGAAAAACAATAAAGCTGAAGATGAATTTTTTCTGGATTCATTGATTTTGAAATAATAAATTCTTTTTGATAAGAAAGCTAAGCCGCAGTACTCACATATTCTATCGGCTTACCCGGAGTGAATCGAGCATGTAGATTGAAAGGCTCCCTGGTTTCCACATTTTCTGCTTTTACCCATCCTTCGCCAACTATGCTGATCACATGTATCCATCCATTCTTGCGACCCAATTCACCAAGCCAGGTTCCCTGACTTAGGACATAAACCGGCTGTACCGTTTCTCCTCCTTCAGGATATAACCCGGTTTCATTTGAATTCGTGTATAAATGTGTATCGATCATGTTAACCAATTATCCTTTGATTACAATATAATGTGATGACCAGGCAAAATGTTACTAGTAATACGATGAAAGGGCATCTTTCGATTCCCATCTGGCGTAAAATGTGTATAAATATTTCGAGGAAAGACTTTAGGAAGCCATTACATACCCTGAATCTTCAAATTATATAAGTTGAAACAGAAATTATAAGCAAGTTGGATTTGTAAAGAATTGTATTGATTATGAGCTAAAAACGGAAAGAACTACGGCCGAATATTTTCTTTCTCAGCCATCTCTTTAAGTTTCACAACACTGTGATAGGGATTTTCTACTGCATGAAAATTAGAAAGCCATGGTGGAACATACCCACCAGGATTCTGGATCATTACATATTCAAGCGTACATTGGTGATTGGGTCGATCATGTACTTCCCAATAGCCTTCTGCTTGTTTGATCTGAATGGCATCCGTCCTTTTTTCAATATAGTTTGGCACAGATCTGAAATGCAAAGTAGATTCTGTAGATGATCGCTCTTGCTCCATCCTTGACACCTGGTACCGGTTTTGCATGGGCCAGTCTGCATCTTCCAGAATAAATACATAATAGGTTTCCACAGCTGGCTGATTGACAAGATAGCTGTCTGATACATGATACATCCACAACTTGTAATTACTGAAGGCCATCAGGATGTCCATGACCTTATCCATGGATGCATTGATAGTAGTAGTGACTTTGATCTGTTTGTATGGTGACGACTCATCAAGTTGAGTATATACCCGCACACCTTCTTTTTCAATTTCCAAAACCCAATTGTCTTTAGGTCCGGCCTGAAGAAAACTTAGAAAGCTAAAGGCACTGAAAAAGAAAATGAGTAGCGGTTTCATGTCATGTTTAGTTTATTATTTTGAACGAGTCCAAAAATTTATTCATCGGAATATCCGGATTTTCCTTTGCAAGCCCGAAAGCCTGCAAACCATAGTATTGGTTTCCTGCTATGATGAGATTTCCACGAATCACTCCTTTGCCATTGAGATAGGAAGCCTTCCAGATGCAAACATCCCTATCCATATGACTATCATAATCAATGTAGATCAGCTCCCCTTTCACAGAACTCAGCAACTGATCCACCGCGTTTTCAAATAGCTCATGATGGTAAAGATAATCGGTCGAATCTGCAGTTTCAGGTATTTGATAATGATCTATGACTAGAGCCAGGGATAAGGTCGAATCATTTACGGATCCACCATTGTACTGGTGATATTCTATTGGCTCAGTACCGGTTGGCATTTCCTTAGTCGAAAGTGTGAGATCAAATGGCGAAAGGACTTTGAAATGGGCTTCCGGATGAATACTCCACGTCCAGTCATGTTGGTCGTAGCTTAGGAAAGAAGAAAGCAGTAACAGCAGAGGAAACATGCTGAATATGTATTTTGGCGCCCGGATTGAATATTAACGATTACCTGTCCAAAGATGTTACACAAAGGCCTGGTTCTTGCCAGGGATTTCTTATCGGGGTCTTTATTGCTGACCATTGTTGTGGCCGGTTGCAAATCCGACGCTTCTACAAAAAATGGAGATTATTCTGCCTATATGGCTGATTATGAGCCCCCAAGTGGCAAATGGGGCTTCGTTAATGCAAAAGGCAAGATCTGCATTGATCCGAAATATGACGATGTCGGACCCTTTTCAGAAGGTTTGGCTGCTGTCAATCTCAAAGGTCTTTGGGGGTATATTGATCAAAGTGGGGAAATTATGATCAAACCCTCCTTCAAATCCGCCTGGACTTTTAGAGAGCGAAAATCAAGGATCCAGCCGTTTGAACACCCTCAGGTCTTCATCCAGCGAAACGGGAACATTATTGAGTCCGGCGATTGGTCTGCAGATGGGGATTTCTCAGAAGGACGCGCAAGGGTGAAGGTGGGGAAATCATTCGGCTACATTGATTCAACAGGCCACCTCATCATCCAACCCATTTATTCGAGAGGATGGAATTTTAAAAATGGCATATGCATCGTTGAATTTCATGAGAAATTCGGTGTCATCGATCCAAATGGAATCTATATTCTAAAACCTGCTTTCGATTATATAGGGCCTGCAGGTAATGATTCAATCCTTCTTTGTCTAAAACAAAAAACAGCATTTGCCATTGATCGGCAGGGTCACGAATTGGCGTCCTTTTCAGACAGCAGGATGATGGATAGCGATGGGAGTATTATTTCTGTGAAAAATAATGAAGGAATTTATCTCTATGATTTATTGCAAAAAAAAGCGGGCAATGCTCTGGCTTTTTCAGATGTTATCTATTTAAATAATGCCATGTGGTTGGGAAAAACCAAGGATGGTTTCGTACTCATAGACAGAAATGGGAGTCCTAAATCAACAATGTACTATCAACAGGTAAATAAATATTCAGAAGGGTTGGCCGCATATTGCAAAGATGGTTTTTGGGGCTACCTGGATACTAGTGGGAAAGAAAAAATCAATAATGTTTTTGGAATTGCCTGGAATTACAAAGACCATTTTGCCAGGGCATCATTCTCCGATGGAATTGCTTTCATTGATTCTTCTCAGGTATTAGCCTTTTATCCTCCGACCGGCACGATTGAAATGCGGGATTTTTCTGAAGGTCTTGCAGCAATTCAAATTCAATAATTTTTAAAATCGATCAATTAAAATCTATTTTTGACTCACTCAATGAAAAATATAGTATTCAATAAATCAATACTGGTTGCTCTTTTTATTTCAGTGATGGGCACCACATGTATTGCGCAGTTGGCCCCTGTTTACGACATCCAAAAATCTGCCGTCGGTTTGCATGGAATGGTCGTATCTGCTCATCCGCTGGCCACGAATGTTGGTTTAGAAATTCTTAAGGAAGGCGGGAATGCGGCAGATGCTGCTATTGCTGTCCAGTTTGCTCTCGCAGTGGTTTATCCTAAAGCTGGAAATATCGGAGGTGGAGGATTTCTGGTGTACCGGGATAAGAGTGGTGAAGTAAGTTCCTTGGATTACCGTGAGCGTGCTCCTCTTGCAGCTAATCCTGATATGTATCTTGATCAAAAAGGAATGGTCATCAAGGGAATGAGCAGGGAAGGTATTTTGGCAGCAGGTATTCCTGGCTCAGTTGCTGGTCTAATTCAAATGCACCAAAAACTTGGCAAAATTCAGACCTGGTCAAAGCTTGTCGAACCAGCCATCAATCTTGCTGAAAATGGATTCCAGATTACAAAAGCAGAAGCAGAACGACTAAATGAATTCAAAGATATCTTCCTTCAATTCAATCCTCCCGATATGCCTTTTATTTCGAAAGAGAAATGGAAGGAAGGTGATGTGATCATTCAAAAAGAATTAGCTGCAACCCTTCGTCTTATTGCTGACCATGGCATGGATGGCTTTTATAGTGGAACAAACGCACAAAGATTACAGGCGCTATCAAAAATTAAACATGGCCTCATCACCAAAAAAGATCTCAAATCATATCAGGCGATCTGGAGACAACCGCTGCACCAGCACTGGAGGGATTTTGATATTTACAACATGGGCCTTCCTTCCAGCGGAGGTATTGTCATGGGACAGATATTAAAAATGATCGATGGCAGGATCATTGATTCACTGGGATATCGCAATCCACAAAACATACATGTGATTCTTGAGGCTGAACGGAGAGCTTTTGCGGACAGGGCTTTGTATTTAGGTGATGCGGATTATTTTCATGTACCGGTGGATAGCATTCTTTCTCAGGCTTATCTGGATCAGCGTTTCAGCGATTTCAATCTGACGAAAGCTTCCAGCAGTGGAACACTAGAAGCAGCGAAATACAAATTCACACAGGATCACTTTGAAACCACTCATCTGTCTATTATAGATGCTGAAGGAAATACAGCCTCAGTGACGACGACCTTGAATGACAATTACGGCTGCAAAGTCTGGGTTCCGGGAGGTGGTTATTTTCTCAACAGCGAAATGGATGACTTCAGCTCAAAACCCGGCGTACCAAATATGTTTGGCCTGATCGGAGCTCAAGCAAATGCCATTGCACCCGGCAAAAGAATGCTCAGTTCTATGACCCCAACGATCATCATGAAAGACGGAAATCCATGGATGATCCTGGGCAGCCCAGGTGGTTCAACTATTATTACAACTGTCCTCCAGGTTTTTTTAAATACGGCAGTTTTCGGGATGAATATTGACGAAGCTGTACAGGCCGCAAGATATCATCACCAGTGGTTGCCAGATGATGTCCTGTATGAAAAAGATGGATTTTCTCCTGAGGTTATCCAATCATTAACTGCTATGGGATATAAAGTCAAGTCGATAGAGGCACTTGGAATGGTAGAAGCTATTCTCATCGATGCATTCGGGACAATCCATGGAAGTGCAGATCATCGTGGCGATGCTCATGCTGCTGGATATTAAATTCTGAAAAACTTACCTAAGTGCACGGAAGGCATGCGGATACGAAGCAGCCATTCCAATCAGGGCCTTATATGCATTTTGAGTTTTTAGAATGGATTCATTACCAAGCAAAATAAATTGCTGCTTTGCCCTTGTCACTGCGACATTAAGTTTTCGATCCACACCTTCTTCATTCAATGAAACAATCCGAGCAAGATTTTGAGTACTGTTAGCTGCACAGGACATGATGATGATATCTCTTGCACCACCCTGATAGCGCTCCACTGTATCAACAGTTACATTTTTCA
The DNA here is from genome assembly GCA_040003045.1 of Saprospiraceae bacterium. GTDB lineage: Bacteria > Bacteroidota > Bacteroidia > Chitinophagales > Saprospiraceae > Opimibacter. The sequence continues at coordinate 10,253 of JBDUDG010000047.1, forward strand.
GGCTTACATTCTGCTGATGAGCTAGATGTAATATTGCGGCAATCTGTGCCCTGAAAGGAGTAATCACTCCAATGGTCCAGTTCAATTTTCTTTCCTCAATCATTGAATGCCATGAAATGATCAGTTCAAGGACCAGATTAGCTTCTTGATAATTTGTTTTTAAATATACTTCTGCCAGTGTGCACATGGTCGGAATGTATATGATCCTGTTATGAAACAATGGATTTTCATGGTGTCCAATAGCCTCAATCAATTCCTGTTCCTGCACAAATGGATCTATGCATCTTAATTGATCATGATAGACAAAGTCATTGACAAACTTCTGGATATCGGCATGCATCCTGCCTTGTTCATTAAGGATCCCGATCATGTGTTTCCATCCTTTCACAGAGTAAAGCCTGTATATTCTCTCGAAATACGACATGCCCCTGTCCGTGAGACCGATTTGTTGGGCCCATTTTTGTCCAGATGGAATTATGCTCAGATGATTTGCTTGCGTAGATACCGCAGGCAATTGCATATGATCACCAATAAGAATTGCTTTCTCAAATTTTGTCAACAATCCAGCCATAGTTGGCTCCAATATCTGCGACGCCTCATCAATGATGGCTACATCAAAATTGACCATCCGGAATATTTCATTTTTTCCCTGCAATGAGGCTACTGTTGCGACAAAAATCCTCGTGTTGTCCAGGATAGTTTTGATCTCCTTCCTTTTCGTCATTGGCTCGATGACGGTGTCAAGAAGTCTGTTACTGTATTTTTCACCACTGGCAGCTTTGGAACCGATCCGGATGTAATGATGTATTACATCTTCTCCTAAATCATGCAAGGCTTCACAAATTTCATCTACGGCCTTATTGGTATATGCCAAAAGCGCAATTCTGGATTTAGTATGAAAAAAATAATACCAAACCCAGCTCTTCAGCATTCGACTTGTCTTTCCTGTTCCTGGTGGTCCCCATAAAAGATATAAAGGGCCTGCATCAAGCGCTTCCTGATACAAATCAAGCTGTGTCTTTGTCAATCCTACTGGTAATGGCCATTCTTTCTTTTCAACAATTTCAAGCGGTTTTACTAATCCGAATATTCTCTGACGCAATATGATATCAGAAGAGATAAAAGCCCATAGCGACTGATAAAGAGATCTGAAACTGCTATCAAGCAAATCATGCTCAAGGTTCCACTTACTTATTGTTTCAATTTGACCGGTATGTATCTGAATGTTACGCAACTTGATGGTTACCTCATTCGCATTGACAGCCAATACATTTGCACGATGCAGTTGATATTTTGTTGGATCAGGTTTGGAAGATGATTCATACGGATACATCACAGCTATATCTCCTGCCCTGAAATTTGCCAGCGGATTCGTTAATGCAGTTCTTACAAAAGTGATGACTGTACGATTAGAAGATTGATCTATCTGTCTTAATTCAAGACCCTGAAGGATCTGGTATCGTTCTTCTTTTGCTGCTATATTGTCAAGCCACAAACCTGCAAGGCCACCGGCGCCTTCACCATTTTCATTTCCAATTCTTGCCAGCATATGCTCTCTTGCAATAAAGCTTGCAAATGCTTTGAAGTAATTTTTCTCACCCGGCGAAAGCGTCGAATATGCATCATACCAGCATTTGATATTTTTCTGAATAAACCCTTTCAGACTTGCATACCTGATCGGATCTATTTCTTCAAATATATCTCTGTTCCCTTCCAGGTCCATCTGCAACATGCGAAATTGCAACACCACTAACTCATTCCTGTTTTGTATGGTTTCTTTCTGAAGAGATTCTACCGACACAGCGAATCGCAATGGATTGTCAACAACAGCTGAATAAAGTATAAAATTTGCCCGGTGATGTTTTGGACCGTGTACAGATTTGATCAGTAGCTCATACAATAAAGTCTGATGATAATTTGAACTGCTGAGACCATAGCTGTTAGGCATAAATGGCTTTCCACTCTTCAATTCGATGATCGATGCTCCTTGTTCTTTTTCATGGTGAAAATAAAGATCAAGACGTCCTTTGATTCCATATTGGGGACTGAAATAACTTGGCTCAATCACACACAGTTGCCGGTCGATCCCCAATGTTGGAAATTTCTCTTCAATCGCACCAAGGATATTTCTGAAATGAATTTCCATACGATTGTACATGCTCTTCACCCTTGCATCAGGCATCTGTACAAATTCAATTGGGTAGATTTTAAATGAACGTGTAAATAAATCTGAATAGGTCAATTTTGTATCCCTGATCAATTCATCGAGAAAAAAATTAGCCACCTGTCCGATCATGATGGCTTCTGTTGTTTCAGAGGGCAGGAATAAATCTATCACATTGACAGCAAGCGGGTCAGGACCGTTCGTCCATGCTCCGGCAATAGCTGTGACGTCTATAAGCAAATCCGGCAGGATGACAATGTATCCGGGGATGTATTGATTTTCTTCTGTGCAATCTATATCCGTAAGACCAAGAATAAGCGGAAGTCCTATTTCTTTTATAGCTATTTCTAAAGTATCTGAATAAATGTCATTGATGCCTTCCACACAATAGTGAAGGACACATGTTCTATCAGGCTCCTCTTCATCAAGGATGGTCAGACATTTGTTTGGCTTATTCCATTCTATCGCCACCACTCTCGCAAATTTCTTTTTGAAACGTCCGGGCCTCCTCGCTGGTGGAAGTTTTGGCAAAGGAGGAAATACAATTAACTTTTTGTTCTCATCCTTAGCTGTTTCCATCCTGGAAAGGGCAAGCAAATATTCAACTGCTGATTTAACGATTGGAATAAGATCATGGTCAGACATCTGTCTTTGCTTAAGCTCCCTTCTTGGGATCTGCACAGCATAAGACCACGCTTTATTTAATTGGTACCTTGAGGTAATGTAACTAACCCTTGCAAAGAGTGTATTGAAATGCAGGGACGATGCATCCGTGAGTGCAGAAACGAGATCACTGTATATTTTTAAAATATACAAACATCGCTCCTCATCAGAATGGATTTCTGTTAATACCCGTTTATACAGGGTTTCAATTCCGGGAATCCTGGTATTCATAACTGGC
>JBDUDG010000338.1:0-3931 GCA_040003045.1 Saprospiraceae bacterium
GTAAAATTATTGTTATCATATTGAATACCAAAATTAGTTTTGTGCTATGATTTCGGCTTTTTTCATCAGTTGGTGGCTGTTATTCACTAAAGACTTTATATTGTCTCCACCGCCGGAGAAGCCAACGAACATCATTTTTGTCATTGGGGATGGTATGGGCCTGGCGGATATTGCCCTTGGTGAATTGCTTTCCAAACCACCTTCTCCTCTGCAAAGAATGGAAGCGGTGGGGCTTCAAAAAACATATTCAGCCAGTCATCTTGAGACAGATAGTGGAGCAGCGGCTACAGCGATGGCTTGTGGTGTCAAAACATTTAATGCAGCGGAAGGTGTAGGTCCTGACAGCATGGCCTTGACTACGATCATGGAACTGGCCAAAGCACATGGATTGAAAACAGGTTTTGTTGTGACATGTCCTGTAGTACACGCTACTCCTGCTGCATTCTATGCACATGTGGATTCGCGAGGATCCTATGAGGATATCGCTCGCCAACTTGTGCAATCTGATATGGATGTATTTGTGGGCGGCGGTGAAAAATATTTTACCGAACGATTTACTGATGCATCGGATCTGCTGACGGAATTAAAAAACAAAAATTATGAAATCCTGACTAGTGAAGATCCAAAGGTTTATTTCAAATTGTCGAAAATAAGTAAGGATAAAAAAATAGCTGGCTTTACTGCATATGAAGATCCTGCCAGGGCTTCGCAAGGCAGAACGTATTTGCCTGGAATGGTTGGCGAGGTGATGGATGCGATGAAAGTGAGATCTGATAAAGGTTATTTTTTATTGGTCGAAGCTTCTCAGATCGATTGGGCCGCTCATGCTAATGACCAGGAGTGGCTTGCAATGGAAATGCAGGATACATATAATATGCTTGATGTGGTCCTCCGTAAAATTGATTCGAATACTTTGTTAGTTGTCACTGCTGATCACGAAACAGGGTATATGAGTATAAAAGGGAAGCGTGCACCTCGTGTAGAATTCGGAAGTAAGGTGCATTCATCACAGATGGTGCCTGTCTTTGCGCACGGCCCAGGGTCGGAGGAGTTTGCAGGTATCTATGAAAACACGGAGATTTTTCAGAAGATGAAGATGCTACTGGGGCTATAGCGACTACCCCGGGCCGAAAGATTTAGAAATTGATATAGAGAAAAATAATTTAAAGAGAAATAATAAACAGCAAATCATTCCTTCACAAGGTAATCTCTCAAATGCGTGTCCAGAATTTCTGTCCAGCCTTGTTCGAAATTCTTCTTTGCAAAATCAGGATTTGAGGCAGGGAATGTTTCTAAGCCGGTATGGGTCAGTCTCACTCTTGTTGAATTGCCTTCGGGGAAGAGTTCCCATGTGACGAAATAGTTTCCTTCGTAACCATCGTACCGCCAACTGTGAGATAGTTTTTTGCCGGGTATCACTTCGGTGATTTTGCATAGGTGATGATAGGATCGGTCATCTTTGCCGCCATCGAATGTGAATTCAAATCCAACCTCAGGTTTGAATTCAGCCAGGTCGAAATACCAAAGCTTCATTTCATTTTTATCTGTGATGGCTTGCCATACTTTGTCAGAAGTGGCAGGATAAATGCGTTCGATGATGAAAGGTTCATTTTTCATTTACGTGTTGTTTTTTTTGATGGTGTAATTTTTAAGGATGTTTTATTTTTTATGGATGAATTATTTACAGAGGATGACATGGACTCTTTTGCTAAATATTTTCCAAGTGCATCTAATTTGCCGGTCCAGAAAACACGGTATTGTTCGATAAATTCCGATACTTCGTTAAGTAGCTCAAGCCTGGCTTCACAATAGCGTTCACGACCTTGTTGGTGTATCACTACTAGACCACATTCAGTGAGTATTTTAATATGTTTGGAGATGGCTGGCCTGCTGATATCGAAATGATCTGATACTGCATTCAGGTTTAGTGATTGATAAGCGATCATCTTGATGATCTCTCTTCGGGTTGGATCTGCTATTGCCTGGAATACGTCTCTGCGCATATATCTGTAACTAATTGGTTACAAATATATATGTAACCTTTCGGTTACGCAAGTAAAAAGTGATTTAGTCTTAAAGATCAATTATTTCAGGGTGAATGATCAAAATTATTTTAGTTAAATCACCTCTGGAACCCTTGACTTTTAAATAGTTACGACCTCGTGGCACGAGTACTGGTGGCACGAGTAGTATTTAAAAGGATTAATGATGTTTGAAATACTGAATCTCCTTCTCGTGTTTTTGTGCGGCTTCACGGGTTTTGAAAGTGCCCAGGTTACGGCGTTTTCCTGTGTTGGCGTCTTTCTTTATCGAGTAGATTCGATATTCTCAGGATTTTAGTTTGTGGATCATGACTGATAAATTTTATCCATTAGTATTAACTATCAGAATAAACAAAGCTGCAACAAGGTGGTTTAAAATCGAAAAAAGTAAAAAGTGTCCTATAGGTCAAACCTGAATAAAAAATGTAAATATTGGTTGTACTCTTTGCCTGTTGATACAGGCATTCCGTTAACATCAGTGTACGTAACTTCAGAAACTGAAGTCAACCCATGACTAATTCTTATTCCTAAGCTTACACCTTCTCCTGCATTAAATTGAATTCCTGCTAAACCTGATATTTCAAAATTGTTATCCAGGTATATGCTGTTTAGAAGCAGGTCAAATTCAGGGCCAACAGAAATTTTAACCTTTTCATTGATGTGCCAGTCAAACGAGCATGGGAGCTGTGCATAATGAAATTTTATAAGAATATTATCATTCTGGTTCGCTTGATCATTTTGCTGGATACCGCCTTTTTGGATATAACCCGGTTCAATAGAAAATCCCGACTTACCCTTTCCCTGGTTGGATATCGACACATTTAAACTGTACGAGAATAAAGGTGAATTTAATTTTTCGGATTTACTGATATTGGCTGAATTCGTCAAAGATATTGTAGAAATTCCAGTTCCAATCTGGATTCCAAATGAATGCTTTTGAGCAAAAAGTTGAATACCGCAATTAAATAGCAGCGGGACAAGGAGAATTGCAAATTTAGTTTTCATGATAAAGAACTTTACATGAGTAAAACTATTCTTGAAAGTTTTTATTTAGGATCAGGAACCACAATCTAAAAACGAATAAAGAATTGACCAGCAATACGTATTAAATTTTATTTTGCATTTCTATATTTACTGTATGTGACCAGGCCTTTCTCGAATGCGAGTGTTTTCTTCCATTGTTTGTTTTTTCTTGTTTTGGAATAACAACTCCAATGCCCATAATTTTTTGGATATGTAGATAATTGTATCGTTACCCAATCTGCAAAGATTAATCCATTCACTACAACGGGGGTATATTGATTTTCCTTAAAAAATTCAATGATATCCACTTTGTCATGGGTCAGGTTGTCCTTTCGGATTTCAGCAAGAAATAATTTATTGTTGATCACCTTCCAGGTGGCCTGGTATTCACGTAGGCAATCCAAATTGGGGACATAGACTTCAGCGCTTTTGAAGGGTCTTATTTCAAAACCGAGATCTTCCAGGGGAAAGGATTTGAGATATAATGTGTCCTGCCCTATGATCAGGAGATCTGGTTTTTGATCAATAGTGAGCGAGAAATTGAAAGCCGTCAGGAATGCACAGCAAATAATGAATACGCCTTTAGTGAGTTGTTTTCTCACCATGTTGTCTGAGGTTTCGTTTTGCAGCTGAGGGAATGTAGCATAAAGCAATAAATTCCAACAAACCAGGGTCTTCACGGATACACATGATAAGAGGGTTTCTGAGTTCCCGTTAGGATAGGCTAAAATAGGTAACGGTTTTTAGATAGGCAAACTGAGGGTGAATAGAAAAGGTGAAGACTGGCGAAAGAGAAGAAATGTCTGATTTCGGCGAAAACCGAACTGACAATGTTTCAGATTTTAGGTAAAGTCTGATTTCGGCGA
>JBDUDG010000048.1:0-13307 GCA_040003045.1 Saprospiraceae bacterium
GGGCATCAAAAACAAAATTTATGAATTTTGAAGTTGGCGGACGAAGATTTTATGCTATGGTCAGTCCCGAAGGACAAGAGCATTGGTCCATTCAGAAATATACTTCAATTAGCCCAACAACCAATTTCAAATTCCTGAATGCTTTTGCAGACAAAGATGAAAACCCTGAATTACCGGGTTCTGATTGGGATTTGACTTTCAGCGAACAAGGCGGAACGACAAGGGTCAATATTACAATTAAGAATGAATCCCTTGCCCGCATGGAAAAGATGATTGAAATGGGTTTTCAGGGAGGGTTTACGATGACATTAAACGAATTAGAAAATCTATTGACAATTCTGTCACAAAGGCAGTAGAAAGAAAAATGCTGCTGACAGCGGCTTGGCAATATTGGGGTTGAAAGTTGTACATTCAACATTGGATATTCTAATCAGCACATACCCTTGTTCAGTATACAATTATCAAATGCCCTGGCATCGTCAAGCCGCTTCATGGCGATACTCAACCCAACATGGCGAGCTGTACCAAGATCCATCTACCAATTACTATCTTAGCTATTCAAATAGCAATCACATTGCAGAATGAACGCTTAAAAAAAAAATTAGTCGCCATTATAATGAAACTATAGACTTATTTAAGATTATGAACGAAACAAAACAACACCTATTCTTTGCAGAGCAAAAAGCAAAAGAATTATTTAAAGCAATCGAAGATAGGGGGTTAATAATGCCCGGAAAAACGGAGAAGCAACTTTGCGATGAAATTGTGCAGGTTGCTAAAGAAGATTTTGGTACGGAAAATCATTGGGGTAAAAAAATTGTAAGAACAGGTATTAATACCCTTCAGCCGTATGCCTCGAATCCACAAGATTTGGTAATCCAGAACGATGATATAGTGTTTTTTGATTTTCATCCTGTTTTTGATGGTTGGGAAGCCGATCTTGGTAGAACCTATGTATTGGGTAATGATCCATTAATGCATAAAATTAAGAAAGATGTAGAAGCCGCCTGGCATGAAGGAAATGCCTGGTATTTTAAACAAACCAAACTTACAGGTGCAGAATTTTTCAATTACGCTGTCGGTTTGGCTGCGAAATCTGGCTACGAATTTGGAAATGCAATTGCCGGACACATTATAGGTGAGTTTCCACACGAGCAACCCGATGATCCTAATGATTTATGCTTAGATGTGCATCCGGACAATCATAATGATATACTCCAGTTAGACAAGAATGGAAACAAGAGACACTGGATTTTGGAACTCCATTTTATAGATAGAAAAAATAAAATCGGTGCTTTCTTCGAGCAATTATTGACAGCAGAATAAACCACGAACGGTAACACTGCATATATTTAGAAACCATGCGCAGAGACAAATGTTTAATAAATGATATTACATGAACCCACTTATTAAAATAGGTCGTTCATTTTATGGCATCGGTATAGCTGCCTTAGGGATACACCAACTTATTATTAAAGATTTTCGTACGGAAATTTTATCTCCATTTCCGGCATGGGCGCACAAATTTATTGCCTTCCCAATTGTTACGGGAATAGCTTTATTATTGACAGGCGTTATAATTTCTGGAGTATTTAAAATTAAATTTGTTGATACAAAAAAAGTATGCCTTTATTTAGGGTTTTGTTTTCTTGCCCTTTTCATTACATCTCATCTTTCCTATATTTTAATCTTTAGCCCGGATGATCCATTGCGTTTGGAAGCTTGGTTTGGGGCGGCAGAGATATTAGCTTATAGTGGTGGCGCATTTGTAATGGCTGGCTCATTTCCGGAAAGCAGAATTAGTGGCAGCAGAAAGAACTTCTTTACAATATTGTTAGAGAAACTTATTCCATGCGGTAGAATATTTTATTCGGTTCTTATGATATTGTTTGGATGGAGTCATTTTGTTTTTACTGATTTTGTGGCAACGATGGTACCAAAATGGTTACCATTTCATTTGTTTTGGACTTATTTTGTAGGTGTTGCACTTATCAGTTCAGGCATTGCCATTATTTTCAAAATATGGACTAGACCAACTGCAATTCTTTTAGCCATCATGCTTTTTCTGTTTTTTATTTTCTTCCATGTGCGTGATGCCATTACAAATCCTTCTGCCGGCGGAGGAAAAGAGATTGTACGCGCACTTGTGGCCTTGATTTTCTGCGGTATTGCATTAGTGATCGCATTAGCCAATGATCCTGAAAATAGAGAATTGATTGGAACAACACAATTGGAATAGGAAAATAATTTAATCGAACATCCAGAGTTACATCCGTACATGAGAAACCTAATTGCAGCCATGAATATGACCCTTGATGGGTTTTGTGATCATACGTCAATGATTGCAGATGATGAATTACATCAGCATTACAATGAACTGTTACTTAGCGCAGACACCCTTATCTATGGCAGGATAACTTACCAACTTATGGAAAGTTATTGGCCAACTGTAGTAGAAAAACCTACGGGTAACAAACCCACGGATGAATTTGCAATAATTATCGATGACATTATCAAAATTGTTTTTTCCCACACGCTGAAAAGTATGGAATGGAAGAATGCAAAGTTGGCCACCAGAGATATTAAAGAAGAAGTTCTGGCACTCAAACAACAAGAAGGGAAAGACATTTTAGTGGGCAGTCCGAGCTTAATTGTAGCTACCCTGAATCTTGATTTAGTAGACGAATTACAACTCTGTGTTCAGCCAACTATCGCAGGAAGCGGTCTGCCACTATTCAAAAACATAAATGATCAAATTAATCTTAAACTATTAAGGACAAAAACGTTGAATAGTTCTGGTTCAATAGTGTTTTACTATGAGCCTTTAAAAAAATGATCGTTAGCATGAAATTGTAACATTTAATGATCTACATCAGCAATGCAGGGACAAGCCCTGCGTCTAATTTGTCTCTCAGGTTTTGAAAAAAGGCAATTTAAGTGCTAGTTGTTTCAGTGTAGATGCAGAGCTTGCCCCTGCATTATGAAAAAACCATGTCAACGGATCAACTTAATAAACTCTTCCTTTTTTCTTCTGGCCACATCTACAAAATCTCCGTTTTGCATTTCAATCTGACCACCATCGCCTTTAAGATATCGCTTAATATAATTGAGATTGATGATGTAGGAATTATGGGTCCGGAAAAACATATCGGTTGGCAACAACTCCTCGAAGTCACGCATAGTCCTGCTGGCCATCAGCGATGTATGATTGATAAAATGTAGTGTGGTATAATTGCTTTCTGCTTTTAGAAAAATAATATCGGATAAATTAAAAAATGACAAACCTTCCATCGTGGGTATTGCAATCTTTTGGAGTTGATGCTTACCAGCAAGATTATATGCCAGTGTTGATAGTCTTTCAGCCGTATTATTCAGGGCAATTTGTTCCTCCGCTTTTTTGATCGTTAATTGCAGTTCTTCAATGTCGATAGGTTTGAGTAAATAATCAAAAGCTGCATATTTGATCGCTTTGATCGCATACTGGTCATAGGCCGTGGTGAAAATGAGGTGAAATTTTTGGGATGGCACATGGCCCAACATTTCAAAACCATTCATCATGGGCATTTCTATGTCGAGGAAAACAATTGATGGTTCATGTTTTTCGATTAGTTTCAGACCTTCATTTCCATTCTCAGCTTCGCCAAGCACCTCTACCTGGGGGCAATAATCATTTAATTTTTGCCTGAGCGCATGGCGTCCTTTCCGTTCGTCGTCAATGATGATAGCTGTGATCATAGTTAAAGTCAGATCATTTTTAATAATACTTCCACACGCGTACCGGAAGGTATGCCCTTATCTGTCAGGTCACTTATTTCAACGGAAGCATTTGCTTCCTGGTTAAATAATTTGACGCGGTCGCTGCTCATCTGCATGCCATATGATACCTTATCATTTAAGTGTCCATTCTGAGTTTGCATTCTTCCTACTCCATTATCTTCGATGATGTATTGAATATGTCCATTCATCCTTTTCAGTGAAATAGAGAGCTGACCATTATCGTCTGTTCGGTTGCGCAGTCCATGAAGAATGGCATTTTCTACATATGGCTGAATGATCAACGGAGGAACCTTATAGTCATCCTGCAATAAGTCAGGGTCTGCTTTTATGTCGGCCTTAAATTTATGGTCAGTGCGGAATTGCTCCATTTCAATGTATAACTTAAGTGTGTCCAGGTCTTTCGCCAATGTAACTGTATTCTGTTTTGAGCTATCCAGGATGCCCCTGATCAGCTTCGCAAATTTATTCAGGTAAATCGTCGCATGGTACTTGTCATTACTTTGGATCAGAGAGTCAATGCTGTTGATACAATTAAAGATGAAATGTGGATTCATCTGTGCCCGAAGTGCCATCATTTCAGTTTCGGCTATTTTTTGTTTAAGTCCGGCTTCATGGCGGATCGTACGGATCCGTTTTCTGACTACCCAAAATGAAATACACAGTAAAGTCCCCAGAACACATAAGATGAACCACGACGATTTCCAAAAAGGAGGTACGATTGTAAAAGAAAGCATCTCATGATCAGCACCCCAATTACCACTTTCATCTGCGACTTTAAGTTTGAATATATAACTTCCGGGTGAGAGTGCTGCATACTGAGCACTTCGATTAAGAGAGGTATTTTTCCAGGCAACATCTGCTCCGGCGAGTTGATACGCAAAGCGAAGTTTATCCGCATTTGTAAAATGAACTGCCGTAAAATCGATGGAGATATTTTTTTGTGTATGATCGAGGTGAAGCACAGGATGATCAAGGCTTACAAACTGTTCCTGATTATTAACACTTATCCTGTCCAACAAAGGTTTCAGATCAGGGGCCTTTTTTCCATCATTTATTGTAGGTATGAATATTTCTCTGTCATGTGTTCCCAGTACCAGTTGGTTATTGAACATATTAAAAACGGCTTCAAAGGATTCACTTGCAAATTGTTCTGATTCGAAGAGAATATTGGACACAGTATGCTTTGTATTTTTATTGAATTGGGTAACGCCATATTCGCTGGACAACCAAAGATTGTTAGATTGGTCTGCAGTGATTGTTTGCACATAATCACTCAACAAACCCTGTTCGCGGGTATAAAGAATGATACTGTCAGTTGCATAATGGTAGCACACCAAGCCATCCCCAAAAACAGTGCTTAGCCACAAATTTCCTTCGGCATCAGGCAGAATAGAAACAATGCCTTTATTGACCAGAAAATTGTAATTACGTTTACCTTCAGGAAATGATGTCCAACGATCCGCATTTTTTTCATACCTCAATATACCTCCTCCCAGTGCCGAAACGAGCCAAATATTTCCAATGTCATCTTCTGCAATCGAGGAAATCCTCCCATTTTTTCCTAACACACTAAATTGCCTAAGGACTTCCTGGGGCACCTGAACTGTATTACCTGATTTCGGATCATAACTATAAAAATGAAATGGCTCCCTGGTCCCAATCCAAATGATGCCCTCATGGTCTTTATACAGCACATTGATGTTGGCGGTCATGAGATCGGAAGGTAAAAATGAGGGCTGATGGTAAGTTTCTGACGCCGGATCGAATATAAGCACACCTTTTGTACTCCCGATCCACAACTTGCCAGCGTCATCTTCACATAATTTTGTCAATGAAGCATGAGGACGGATAGGTACGTTGTAATGTTTGAAATTCTCATCGCTTTTATCCACGGCGACCAGCCATCCATTATCATAAATGCTGTAAATGATACCGGATGCGGAAATGATTAAATCGGAGCATGTTTCCGATTCTCCGGAAGTAAGAATAACAAGGTCTTTTTGAAATTTAGAATCTGTCAACTGGAACAGACCGATCCCGCCTATCCAATAATGATGATCGTCCGAGCGGATCATCGCATTACCATTTATTCGTACTCTTTTACCTTCTAGTACACTTTCGTGTTGCGCATTGGACATGAATACCCGATGGTATGCCATCGTAAGTTGATCCATTTCATAACAAGTCTCATCGACGGTAAAAAGTAACGTTCCATGAAAAGTTTGTAACAGTGTATTAACGGTTCTTTTTTCACCCTGATCAGGAAGATTAAAATACTCTTGAACGATCTTTCCTGTCAACAGGTCAAATCGTAAAAGTCCTTCTCCCCATGGACCGAGCCAAAGTGTGTTATTCTTTTCGTCTAAAAGGAAAGACCTTAGATAATTATATTTCAAATAAGGCAAATCATCAGGATTGTAATTCGGACTGTATATTTTTTGGGAATGAAAGTCGATGATCTGCAATCCAGAAGCATCTGTAGGGAGCCAAAGCCTTCCTTGTACATCCATATACCAATTTTCATATCTGATAATTACGCCCTTGAGAGATTGTGCCCATGCCAGATCCGTAAAGCGAAACAGATAATTTAAGTCTTTATCAAATACATCAATTTCACCGCTATGGTTAATCCATATTCTCTTATCAGGATCCTGAAACATACTTGATACACTAGTGCCTGATCTGGATTTTAAAGCTGGAAATTTGATTTTTTCATTTTCAAATTGACCTGTCGTAGTGTTCAGAACAGAAAGCCCGCTACCCGTAGCAAATAACAGGAAGCCCGGTTGATATTCCAGTATATCAAATACCTTATTGTGTGAAAGGCTGTTCGGATTATCTTTTTCGCTAAAATATTTTTTAAACTGAAAACCGTCAAATCGGTTAAGTCCTTCTTTGGTACCAAGCCATAAAAAGCCCCTGCTATCCTGTCGCATACTATAGACAAGGATATTGTCAAGACCATCCCTGAAGCCGTAATAATTGGTGACATGCAGTTCAGTTTGTGACCAGAGAGGAGTTAAAATGAAAAAAATAAAGATGTGAAGGAACAAACGCATAAACGAAAGTTACTTTGTTTTTACCTTATCGCCATCACTCAATAATTGTTCAATCGCCGTCAATCGATCTTCAAGGCTTTTGATTCTAAGGGTTTGACTTTGAATAATACCTTGTTGTTCCTGCACAGCTTTCACAAGAGGCACCACAAAGCTTTCATAGCTGAGGGTGTACAATTCAGTTTCTTTTTTCGGTTTTGCCAGTCCGCTGAAATCATAGTGACTTGCCTGTGCTGCTGTTTCCACTTCCTGTGCCAGGAATCCGCTAAATTTTATTTTTTCGATGTCGTACTTTTCCGGATAATCTTCAGTCTCTTTATTACCTGTAATTCTAGTCTGCGTTTTGATATCTCTGTAATATGTAACAGGACGAAGCCGTGTAATAAAATCCAGTCCTTTTACATCTTCCTGAATGTTTGTTTTAACACGGGCATCTGAAAAGGTAAACCATGTCGTATTTCCGCCGTTCCATGTTATACTTTGATTACCAAAGAAAGCCTGGTTAGATGCGCCATTCAAATATCCGTTGGTGCCTATGCAGATCGTATTATTAAATGAAGAGGAAGTGCCAGAGTTATAACCGATAGATGTATTAAAAACTCCTGAAACATTATTGAGCAGAGCACTCACACCAATCCCTACATTGTTAGATCCACCGATATTATTTAAAAGAGCATTTACGCCCATGGCCACATTATCGGATCCGGAGTTATTATAGTAAAGTGCCTGAGCGCCATTAGCTGTATTTTCATTTCCTACACCATTCGTGTATAAGGCAGTAGTTCCGGTCGAAGTATTCCAATTTCCTGTCGTATTGTAACTCATCGCATCTGAACCGATGGCGGTATTATTATAGCCACCGGAATTAAGATATAAAGCTGCATAACCAAGTGCAGCATTATGGTGCCCTGTCACATTTGCATTTAATGACGATGATCCTATACCGGTATTATAACTTCCTGTGTTTAAATACAAGGAAACAGCTCCCAGACTTGTATTATAACTTCCATTATTATTATTGTGAAGACTCCCGTATCCTATTCCTGTATTAGAAGCTCCTGCTGTATTAATCAATAATGCATTAGTACCTATGGCAGTGTTATTGATTCCGGAGGTATTAGCCTGTAGTGCATTTGCTCCTGCAGCAGTATTATTCACGCCATCAACATTATTCCTAAGCGTCTTATATCCAAGTGCACAATTAAATCCACTGGAGATATTAGAATTAAGAGCTTCATAACCAAACGCGCTATTTCCAAATCCGGATGTATTAGAAAGCATCGCTGATCTACCCATGGATGTGTTGGCAGATCCATCGATGTTATTGGCTAGTGAACTAGAACCTGTAGCTGTATTATCTGATCCGCTGTTATTAAATGCCATCGCATTTGCACCTGTAGCTGTGTTATACTGCCCTGAAATATTAGTAAATAATGCTGACCAACCCAGGGCAGTATTGTAGGCACCTGTAGTATTCGCTTTTAGGGCCTGATATCCTAAGGCGGAATTGAGTCCCACACCAATATTTGACTTAAGTGCTTCAAAGCCAACCGAAGTACTACCGTTTCCAAAGGTATTTGAAATAAGTGCATTTGACCCAACCGCTGTATTCCAGTTTCCGGATGTATTATTTGTCAAAGCATTTGCTCCGGCGGCCATGTTATTCAAGCCATCAACATTATTTCGAAGGGACTGGTATCCAAGCGCACAATTAAATCCGGTGTATGTATTTGAGTTAAGAGACTCAAAACCAACTGCCGTATTATATGACCCTTGAATATTATGTTCCAGTGCACGTGCTCCTGTAGCTGTATTATTATCCCCGGAAACATTAGCCACTAATGCTGAATTACCCAAAGCAGAATTGAAGATTCCTGTTGTATTGGCTTTGAGGGCCTGATACCCTACAGCAGTACCGAGCCCTGTGCCGGTATTTGAATAAAGTGCTTCATATCCAACTGCAACATTGGACGTTCCACCGGTATTTGAATTAAGGGCTCTTGTCCCAACCGCTGTATTCCAATGTCCGGAAGTATTATTTGTCAAAGCGTATGCGCCTGAAGCTGTATTGTTTGTTCCGCTATTATTACTTCCCAGTGCAAACGCTCCTGTAGCTGTATTATTAATCCCGGAAATATTAGTTAGTAATGCATTCGAACCTGTAGCTGTATTTAGAATACCAGTTGTATTAAATAGCAGAGCTGAATTTCCTGTGGCCGTATTATCATGGCCTAAAGTATTGCTGGTTAATGCTGAAGCACCCAATGCCGTATTGAATTCCCCTGTAGAATTACTCTTAAGAGCCTGATATCCTAAAGCGGAATTAGATGATGCCGTAGTACTCGTGTAAAGCGCCTCAACGCCAACTGCCGTATTATTATATCCAGAGGTATTTAAATAAAGCGAATTTGTTCCCATTGAAGTATTATTATTCCCAATGCCGTTATATGCCAGAGAATTCACACCAGTAGCTGTGTTATTATTTCCCGTTGAATTTGCTATAAGCGCACTCACGCCAATGGCTGTATTATAAGTTCCGGAAGTATTGGTAATTAATGCATAAGTGCCTATGGCTGTGTTATAGGATCCCGATGAATTACTTTTAAGTGCCTGATATCCTATTGCGGAATTATATCCTCCACCGATATTTGAAAAGAGAGCTTCAAAACCCACAGCACTATTCGCCACTCCGGTCGTATTTGTATAAAGCGAATTTACTCCTATGGAAGTATTGTTGTATCCATTGGTGTTGCTGTATAATGAAACAAAGCCAACAGCCGTATTATTAAATCCCGTTGTATTTGATACAAGTGTTCCACCTCCCATAGCTGTATTTGCCACTCCGGAAAGATTGTTGATTAATGCAGAAGCACCAAATGCAGAGTTGTTTGTTCCTGCGGTAGGCGATAGCCCGGGACTTGCTCCAAAAAATGAATTTCCATTAGTGGGATTAATTTCCCCAGCAAATGAATTGTTGACGCGGAAACGCAGTGGTTGGTTATCTAAAGTACCAATACAGTTAATGGCGGGATTTGTACCTGCATTTCCGGTCATCGACCAATTGTTGACAGATGATACCAGGGTCCAAATGGTACCATTGAAGTAATAGAAGCCGGACGTGTTGTCAGTCTGGTAGATCATTAAACCAGTCGCCGGACTTGCGATCGCATTTCGTTGTGTTTGTGTCATCCGTGGTGTCAGCAGACCTTTGGTTGTACTTCTGACTTCAAGCATGGCGCTTGGATTAGCAGCAGCTCCATCATTACTGATCGATGTGTTCTGTGCGCTGATCTTAAAAATACAAAGAGTGAATATCAGGCAAATGGTTAAATAACGCATGTTCATTGTTTTTCCCTAAATGTCCGCTGTTCAAAAGTGTAGTGAAAGACAGATTGAGCAATTACCGGAAATGAATGAGAATTCGGGGAGGAGTGAGAATGGAGACTTCCTTCCCCCTAAATCCCCCAAGGGGGACCTTTTTCGTTTGAATAAAAGATTTATTGCCGAAAATGATTTTGAGCATTTTTTGTTGGATAAATGATTCAATAAAACAAGGTGATTCTTAAAATCAGGAAAAGGGGGGACCTTTTTCGTTTGAATAAAAGATTTATTGGCGAAAATTATTTTGTGCATTTTTTGTTGGATAAATGATTCACTAAAACAAGGTGATTCTTAAAATCAGGAAAAGGGGGACCTTTTTCGTTTGAATAAAAGATTTATTGGCGAAAATGATTTTGTGCATTTTTTGTTGGATAAATGATTCACTAAAACAAGGTGATTCTTAAAATCAGGAAAAGGGGGACCTTTTTCGTTTGAATAAAAGATTTATTGGCGAGTAGTGATACTGACGACTTACGACTCACGATCACTCAAGTCTCACGCCTGACGCCTGACACCTGATGCCTGACGGCTCACGACTTTGATTTCCGTTGCAATTCTTAAATTTGTATTGCCTAACCCACCCAGCCATGAAATTCGCTCTGCCGCTCCTGTTTTTTTTCCTCGCTATTTCTCACTCCGCTGTTTCTCAACGTCAACACCTCATCGATTCCTTACTCACTGATCTGAAACGATTGAAGGATGATAAGAAAACTGCAGGCATTGCCGACACGACTTTGCGCGATACGTCCATCATTTTTACAACCACCCGCTTAGGCATACTCCATTTAAGAGACATCCCGGACAGTGCACTTTTCTATGCCCGGCAGGTGGTGGAGATGTCCCAAAAAATTGATTTTAAACAGGGACTCAGTGATGCCTACAATATCCTGGGTGTAGCGAGTAAGATCCTAGGAAACTATTCCGCTGCCATCGATTTTTATATGAGATCGATTCAGATGAAAGAAGTATTAAAGGACAGCTTCGGATTAGCTGCTTCCTATGCTAACCTCGGTGAAGTCTATCGGCTAAAAGCGAATTATCCTGAAGCCGTTAAAAATTACCTGCTTTCTCTGCGCCTTGATGAAGCACTCAGGAATGAGACTGGCATTGCGTATGGCTATAATTATTTAGGAGCTGTCTATGCAGATCTCAAAGACAATAAGCGGGCGCTTGAAAACTATAAAGCTGCACTGGCCATCAGGCAAAAACTCGGGCAGGATGCAGGCATCGCCAACGGATACAATAATATTGGCTCGATCTATATGCAAGATGGAAAGTATGCGGAAGCGATGGAAAATTTTGAAGCATCCCTCAGGATCAAGGAAAAGATCCAGGACACATTCGGTATGGCCAATTCCTATGTCAATATCGGTGAAGTATACAAAAATCAGGGGAAGCAAGAGCTTGCCATGAAAAATTACAACCTGGCACTTCAGTTTCAACAGGAAATAGACGATCAGGAAGGGATTGCGGACACCTACATTGCCATGGCCCGGTCGCTGATAGAGACGAAACAATTAGGGGAAGCTACTACACTGCTCACCAATGCCATTTCGATAGCGAAAACGATCGGCAATCTCGGTTATGTGCAAGAAGGATATGAAACGATGGCCCATGTAGACAGTATGAATGGAAACTACAAGCAGGCCCTGGAACATTATAAATTATTTATCACCACAAGGGACAGCATCACGAATGAAACCAACACCAAAAAGCTTGTAGAAACCCAAATGCAATATGACTTCGATAAAAAGGAAATCCAGACCAAAACGGAACAGGATAAAAAAGATCTGATCGCCCAGAAAAAATTGCAGCGTCAAAAGTTGATGCGCAATGGATTCATGGGAGGCTTTGCTGTAGTTCTCCTTTTTGCGGGTATCTTTCTATCCCAACGCAATAAGATCAAATTGGGCAAAAAACTAAGCGATGAATTGTTGCTCAACATCCTGCCGGCGGAAGTGGCGGAAGAACTGAAGGCCAAAGGATCGGCGGAAGCCAGGCACCTGGATTTGGTCACGGTCTTGTTTACCGATATCATTGGTTTTACTGAAATATCCCACCAAATGAGTGCAGCAGAATTGGTGAATGAAATCAATTTCTGTTTTTCAGCTTTTGATCGTATCATCGATACCTATGGCATCGAAAAGATCAAAACGATTGGCGATTCCTATATGGCCGCCGGTGGATTACCCACGCCCAATACAACGCACCCTGTGGATGTAGTCAAGGCGGGATTAGAAATGCAACAGTTTATGAAGCAACATAAGCAGGATAAAATAGATAGTGGTAAAATCATTTTTGAAATTCGTTTGGGCATTCACACAGGACCTGTTGTGGCCGGTATTGTCGGTGTAAAGAAATTTCAATACGATATCTGGGGCGATACGGTCAACACAGCGAGTCGAATCGAAACAGCCGGTCAGGCCGGTATGGTCAACATCAGCGGCACTACATACGAATATGTCAAGGATCAATTTCATTGCCTTCCACGGGGACATATCAGTGTAAAAGGGAAAGGGGAAGTGGAGATGTATTTTGTTACGTAGCCAACCGCAGATCAGCAACCAACTAAAGCTGAGGCTACTTTACTTTCAGGCTAACCCGATCGCTCAATAACTCTTCAAGAGCTGTTCACCTTTCTTCCAGGCTGTTGATCTTTAATTCCACAATCCTGTGCTCCTGATTACACTTCGTGTGCCAGAAATCCACTGAATTTTTTTTGCTCAATATCGTATTTGCCAGGGTAGTCTTCAGTCTCTAGAATACCCGTGAGCCTGGTTTGAGTCAGGATATCTCTGAAATAAGTAACGGGTCGAAGCCGTGTGATAAAATCCAGTTCCTTTACGTCCCCTTATGTCTACAGTGTATCAATACTTTTTATAACTACACTAACTTATGCACCCTATTCAGCAGATAGTCCAGCGTACTAACAATGTCATTTGCGGGCATTTCAATATTTATTTTGGGGGCAGTGACCCAATCAAAAAAATCATGTTTCGTTTCCTCATTCAAATCCTTCATGATCCTGATCCCTAACGATGCAAGTGCTGCGGCATTGCACTGTTGTTCGTATTGATCCGTGATGGGAATTGA
>JBDUDG010000339.1:0-3926 GCA_040003045.1 Saprospiraceae bacterium
CGGAAAATCCTGAGTGACCTGAAGGATATTCAGGGAACGGTGGTGTTTCAATGTAGGGTTCCCAATCGGGTTTATTCATCACTTCATTAATGTAGGTCTTTGGTCTTACGCCGCTGCCGCGGTTGATGTCATATTTTGTCTTCCACATTGAAATGGATGCATTGTATTCTGCCATTTCAAAGTAGCAGAGAAATTCACATGCCTGAGCGAGGTTGAAATTGTGCCTGATGATTTGCTGCTTCGCAATTTTAGTCCAGTGTCCCGGAGGTGTAAATGTTTCAATAGGATCATCTGCCCAGTACAGCGATGCTATTCTGTTGTATTCGCTAAAAGAAGTATCGATTCCATAAACGGTATCACAGAACTGGCAGAAATCAGACTTTGGATCTTCACTGTATTTCATAGAAGGAAATACCAGACACAACTCTGAAGTATCAATTCCCAGCGGATGCAAAGTGCCCCAGTAAGGTTCATACGCCGTCTTCGTAATGTCAGTAGGTTCCCAGCGCTCAGGGTGAGTCGGATCGCCGCCGCGTGAAGGGGATTCATAAATATTATTCTCGCGGGTGAGATCGTAGTTATCTGTTTTCATATAATCAAGCACAGCATTGCCGAGTAGCTTTCCGTACTCCATGGAGCGAGCAAAAACATCTTTGTTATTAACCATGCTGTCCAGCATGTGATTTGTTTTGTCAACCCTTGTTTTCAAAGCGGTTGTATTAGGCCCCATGTAGCGGGCAAGTCCTTCATCGCACACGAGATAAGCGGCGTTGTTCAGTACGGTGTTCCAGTCATACTCCTTGTCGGCATCCGGTTTCGGTAGGTTGTTAAAACCTTTTAGTTGCCCTTCGAGGGAATGACCGTCAGGAATTCCCGCCACTATGGATTGGTACATGGCAATAGAAAGATAAGCCAAGGCACGTGAGGTAGGAGGCGGACCAACACGCTGTGCCCGCACCTGGTCGAGCAGTTGATCTACCCACGCCAAAGCGAGTTTGCTTGACAATTCCGTTGCGGGTTTTGATTTAGAATTGTACATGGTATTCGATCCCGAAGAGGAGCCCATGTTCTTACATCCGTAAAAGGTTGTCGCCGCCAATATCACAATGAGGCTGAGAGCGATGATTGCTTTTTTCATAAGTGAAAGAATTTTTTTGGAAAGAAAATTTTGTCAATGCGACTTCCCCGGTGAGAGGGTGGGGCAAATGTAACTGCTTGAATCGGGAGAGGGTGATTTTTTTTGTTAATGAAGCGTGAAGGTGGTGGCATTCCCCAATGCTGCTTGCCCGATTGCTCGGATGCCCTTGTTAGGCTGAGTATGTCGAAGCATTGCGGAGAACCACTGCGGCCGTCCCGCTTGCTGCATACCATAAGATGCATTTGCAATTTCCCCGTTTCGTATGGTCAGGCCTGAAAATAGATACACCATCTTTAAACATGCTAACTGTGTCCGCGTATATGATCAAGTTTATTAATTTTGTTAATAGCCGTTCGTGGTTTTATTTATATCAGAAGCTGTTCAAAAAATCCACCAATTTTATTTCCCCGGTCAACAAAATGAATTTCTAATATCCAATGTCTTTTATTTCCGTTGGCGTCAACTGAAAACATATCACTATGGTTTTCAGGATGAACATATAATTGATAATTGCCCGGTTCTAATCTTTCGTGCGGAAATTCTCCTATTAAGTGCCCGGCAATTTCTCCTCCAAATTCCCACCCAAAGTCATTTGCTTTTTGAACTGCAAATTGGAATAATTCCGATGCTTTTAATACACTTTGTTTATCAAACCAGTTTTTTGTTTCAATCCAGGCCGCTTCAACATCATTTTTCAATTTTAGCTTCGCTGAATTGTTTCCAATAACATAAGTTCTTCCTAAATCTGCCTCCCAATTTTCTATAATAGGACCAAAATCAAAAAACAAAATGTCGTCATCCGTCAATATTTTATCTGGTGGATTCTCATTATAAGGATATAATGTATTTTCTCCGCTTCTTACAATTCTTTTATGCCAATGCTTTTCAATTCCAAACATTTCAAAAGCCAAATTAAAAATTTCGGTATTTAGTTCCTCTTCTGATTTCCCTGCAATAATCAGGTTTCGTTTTTCGGCTGTTTTAAATAATTGAATTGCAATTTTTTGCGCTTCTAATAATTTTACTGTAGTCATCTTATAAATTTTTATGTTTGACTGCAAAATTAGAATTGACTGCTCACATAAAAATTGCCCCAGGACAAGAAATCATCTATTTGATTTTTCGCCTTATTCTGCTTAATGAAGTTGGTGTAATTCCGATGAACGATGCAAGATACTTTTGTGGGATCGTTGCCAGATACTCGGGTTTATTCAGCAATTCCAAATACCGTTCTTCAGCAGTATCTTTTTGGAGGGAAGTGAATCTATAAATTAAATTAAGTATAACATCTTCCCAGAAATTTTTCATCAATTCCTGAGTTTTTGGAAATTTTTTAGAGGGTGTATTCTAAACTGTGTCAAGGTCAAAAATAGTTAAGACCTTTAAACACAGCTTAAATATGGAACTACAAAACAAATTCGACTACGAAGCGCTGAAGACCAAAGCGCTCAAACAACTGTTCGAAGGCAAATCCCTTTATGGAAAGGATGGTGCGTTCGCTCCGATGCTCAAAGATTTTCTGGAGGCGGCTCTGCAGGGTGAACTGGATAATCATCTTGATCAAGAGCAACGCACCGAATTGGGCAATCGCAAGAACGGTTACACTGGCAAAAGGCTCAAGACCTCGCAGGGCACCATCCAGATCAATACCCCGCGTGACCGGCTGGGAAGCTTCGAGCCGGAACTGGTAAAGAAACGAGAAACCATTCTTGCCGATTCGCTGGAAGAAAAAATCCTGGGCTTATATGGACTTGGGATGAGTTTGAGAGACATCTCTGCTCACATTAAAGAGATGTACGACACCGAAATTTCAGCCAGCGTTCTGAGCTCTATCACTGACCGCATCATTCCGCAACTGGAAGCCTGGCGCAGCCGTGATCTGGAACCACTATACACCATTGTGTGGCTCGATGCAATGTTTTATAAAGTGAGAGTCGAAGGTCGTGTAGTGACACGATGCGTATATAACATCCTGGGCATTCGCACCGATGGACGCAAAGAAGTACTGGGTATGTACGTATCAGAGAGTGAAGGGGCGCACTTTTGGCTATCGGTACTCACTGATCTGCAACAACGCGGAGTCAAAGACATTCTCATTGCCTGCATTGATAACCTGCAAGGATTTGCTGAAGCCATCGCTACCATTTTTCCAAAAACCGATATCCAGAGTTGCGTGGTACATCAAATCCGCAACAGCCTTAAGTACCTGGCAAGCAAAGACGTGAAAGCGTTTCTCAAAGATCTCAAACAAGTATATCAGGCACCAAACAAACAAGCCGCAGAGCAACAACTTAGCGAGTTGCAAAAGAAGTGGGAAGAAAAATATCCCAAGATCATTGAGTCATGGCAACGCAACTGGGAGAAACTGTCTACCTACTTCAAATATCCGGAACCCATCCGCCGATTGATTTACACCACTAACACCATCGAAGGATTCCATCGCCAGATTCGCAAAGTCACCAAAACAAAAGGCGCATTCACTTCTGACATGGCATTGCTAAAGTTGATATACCTCGCACAGGAACGCATCACTCAAAAGTGGACCCAACCATTGTGGAACTGGAATCAAATCCTTGGGCAGCTCGTCATCCTTTTTGCTGACAGAATAAAACTCGATCTGCAATGAAAAAAAATAATGGAATCTATTGGCTGATGTTGAAATGTGGATTTCTGAATCGACTGTTTTTAATGGACACAAATCCACATTCCAACATCAGTAGTAACAATAATAATAATTTTGACAAAATTTATTCCTTAATTCGCCTGACACAGTTTAGAAAACACTCCC
>JBDUDG010000340.1:0-3924 GCA_040003045.1 Saprospiraceae bacterium
CAAATGCATTTCAAAATTTGCCTGTCCTGCAAACAAGCATGAAAAATATTGATGGCAAGTTGACATTAGAACCATTCACTGATTTTAAAATCGATGTAGACGGCAGCCGGAATTTGTCAAATAATTTTTCCGAATTTTTTAAGACATATACAAAGGGAGCGAATACTGTAAATGATATAGATAGACGTTCTCCACGTGAAATAGGAAGTTTTTCGATGTCATACCTTTCGATTCCGACTTTGTTCATGGACGACTCACTTCAGTTGGCTCAGCTCTTTTCAAAATTTGAAAGCAATCGGGCCATCATTTCAAAGAAACGTGGCGTTGGAGAGCATGCCCTTGAGGGACCTCAATATGCAGAAGGATTTGGAAGAAAACAACAGGACATCCTTGTGCCCGCATTCCTGTCTGCTTACACAGGCAAGAATCCGGAAAATTTTGAACTGACCGACATTTTCAAATGGATCCCACGACCTAACTGGACTGTCAATTACAATGGTCTGAGCAAGTTACCTTTCCTGAAAGACATGTTCAGCAATATCAGGATCTCGCATGGCTATAAAAATACATTAAGTGTAAATTCATTTGAATCTGATCTCAGCTATACGGATTATGATAAAGAAACTCAACAGATTGTTGGTCAGCAGAATCAACGCAATCTTGATACCATTACACAGAATTATTACTCCCGGTTCTTGTTGCCTTCGATAGTAATTGAAGAGTCATTCTCTCCACTTATCGGTATTGACATCAAGACG
Source organism: Saprospiraceae bacterium (assembly GCA_040003045.1). Classification (GTDB taxonomy): domain Bacteria; phylum Bacteroidota; class Bacteroidia; order Chitinophagales; family Saprospiraceae; genus Opimibacter. Next base: position 759 of record JBDUDG010000340.1, read on the forward strand.
AAGAATGATATGAACATCAGCTTCGCGTACACTAAAAAGAGAGGACTTGCTATGGGATTCATTTCTTACGAACTTGCAGAAACAAGATCAACAACCCTCGATTTTGGATTTGACTGGAAGATGAAAAACGTCCGGATAGGTTTCCTCCCCGGCTTCAACAATGCAGCAAATAAGAAAAAAGCCAGCAGTAAGAAAGAAGAAGATAAATCCAACGCGAAGAAAGGAAATGACCTGGATATCTTATTTGATCTTTCCTTCGCAGATAACCTGACCCTCAATCACCGTCTCGATGAAAACACCACTGCACAACCTACACGTGGTTCAAAGGATATTTCGATCTCACCTGCCATCCGTTATGATGTCAACAAGAATATCAATCTTCGATTCTTTGTAAACTTCAGGAAACAAGAACCGTATGTAAGTAATTCCTATAAAGTCATCACCACAGAAGGCGGTCTGACGGTGAGGATATCACTGGAATAAAAGCAGAGGGGTAAAGAACATAGGGCTGACTGCACCTTGTCACATTTCTACATCACCTGTTCATACTGACATTTGAAGCGTGTCCTTCAAATTCATATTTCCGGTTGCCTCTATTGAGAGATCTCGATAGGAAGCTTGTAGCTTCCGTTAAATTTATTGTTTGCATTACTTTGCCCTCGCACCTATATGTTGTCACATTACCACATTACTAATTTTTCAATCAACCGTTAAATCCCCAAACACTTTTATAATCTGTTCTGTCTCCATCAAAAACCCATCATGACCATATATCGAGTGAAGGATATGAAGTTTTGCATTTGGTAAATGTTTTGCAAGAAATTCCTGCTCCTGCACCGGGATCAATCGATCGCTGTCGATACCAATGATGGTAGCTTTCATTTTTAGTGATGCAAGAACATCCTGAATTCTTCCTCGACCTCTTCCTAAATGATGTGTATCCAATGACTTGGTAAGGCTCCAGTAACAATGTGGATAGAACCGTTTCACCAACTTTTCTCCCTGGTGCCGAATATAGGTGGTGGCACGGTGGTCATCGGTGATCTCATCTTCATCTGTTTGGGCTTCGATAAAAGATTGTATAGTCCTGTAACCCATAATCGCCATTCCCCTTGCGGCACGCATACCATCATCACCACTGTGATGCTCATTTCCCTCAAGCGTCTGATCGGCTTGCATGGCAAGACGCTGCGATTCATGTCCTGCGATCACCCACGCGGTTTCTCTTGCACTGGTCACCAATAATCCTAAATGTTTGATCTGGTCAGGGATCAGGTATGCAAATTCTAACACCTGGTGCCCACCACACGATCCACCGATACAAAGACTGATCTCCTCTATCCCAAGATGTTTGCGTAAAAGATCATGTGCATTCACCCAATCGCGAATTGTAAGAATAGGCCACGTCATACCGAAAGGCTCACCTTCTGAGACATCTATACTTCTTGGCCCTGTACTTCCATAACACGATCCCAACACATTGGCGCAAACAATAAAATATTTTTTAGGATCAAATAGTTTGTTTTCTCCAAAAAGACCATTCCACCAATCAGCCACATTGCTATTAGCTGTCAGTGCATGGCATACCCAGATCACATTATCTTTTTTGGCATTCAATTCACCATACGTGTTGTACGCAATAGTAATCCCGTTCGACAATGTACCTCCAAGATCAAGCTGGAAAGGTTGATCTTCCCTATAATATTTTAAACCGGGGATGTCAACCGGAAGTGTATACTCAGGACCGCTGATCATGTATTGCTCTGTGTTAAAGCCTGATCAACGTCACTGAGGATATCATCGATATGTTCGAGTCCAACGGAGATGCGGATGAGCCCATCGGTTATTCCGGTTTCTGCACGAGCTTCTGCAGTGAGGCGTGCATGAGTTGTTGATGCAGGATGTGTAGCGATGCTTCGTGTATCTCCAAGGTTAGCTGTCATGGATAACATTTGTAATGCATCTAAAAATTTCCGGCCATGATCGAGACCACCTGAGATTTCAAATGTAACAAGGCCACCACCACGTTTCATCTGGCGACGAGCGATATCATAGGATGGATGATTTGTCAAAAAAGGATAGGTGACGTTGGAAACTCGTGGATGGTGGAGTAAAGCAGTGGCTAATTTTTCAGCATTGTCACAATGGCGGTCCATTCTCACCGCAAGGGTCTCGAGACTTTTTGAAAGGATCCATGCATTAAAAGGGGATAGTGCAGGTCCCGTGCTGCGGCAAAGTTTTTTTACAATTGTGATCAGATCACGGTTTCCAGCGACTATTCCGCCCAGTACTCTTCCTTGTCCGTCAATATATTTTGTCGCGCTGTGTGTGATCAGGTCAGCACCAAATTTCGCAGGTTGCTGGAGATAGGGTGTAGCGAAACAATTATCAACATTCAGGATGAGGCCATTGGATTCACAAAATGATTTTGCAGCATCGAGATTTATTATTTCAAGACCAGGATTGGAAGGTGTTTCAAGGAAAAACATTTTTGTAGAAGGCCGTAATGCTTTCTTCCATGTTTCTTCATCAATAGGATCTACAAGAGAAACATCGATGCCCCAATTTGGCAGATACTGAGAAAAAATAGTATGCGTCGCGCCAAAGACCGTTCGAGTGGATATCATGTGATCTCCGGCTTTGAGAAAAGCCATGAAGGATGCAAATACTGCACCCATTCCGGAAGCAACAGCCACAGCATCTTCTACATTTTCCAATGCCGCCATTTTTTCCTCCAGCTCCGTACAATTCGGATTGGTGAAACGGCTATAAATATTTCCAGGATTTTCATCCGCAAACATAGCCCTCATCTGCTCAGCATCATCAAATACAAAGCTCGATGTCGGAAACAGAGGAGTACTATGCTCCCGTTGTCCTGACCTCTCCGTTTGTAATCGGATAGCTAATGTTTCAAATTTCATGAAGCCAAAGGTAGTGTGTTTGCCACATTGTCACTGCCTTCTAGAAGAAGAACCTCCCTGACCTTCGCGCGTCTCTGATGTTGTTCGTTGTCAAACCTCGCTGACGTTCGCGTGTCTCTGACCGCGAATAGTACCTGACGTTCGCGTGTCTCTGACCACGAATACTGAAAATGAGCTCCTGACGTTCGCGTGTCTCTGACCGCGAATACTGAAAATGAGCTCCGACTGAATAGTGAGAATGGTGT
>JBDUDG010000341.1:0-3909 GCA_040003045.1 Saprospiraceae bacterium
GTTAAAAACATTACATATTGTGGCATTTGGAATAACAAATCGGTTTGTTTCGTCATTTCATTATCATTTCCTCCCACCATTAATTAAATGGTGGTAGAGACGTCGATTTATCGCGTCTCAAATCCTGTATGGAAATGCGACATGGAAATGCGCCATGGAAATGCGACATGGAAATGCGCCATGGAAATGCGCCATGGAAACGCGCCATGGAAATGCGACTACAAAAACTACATCCTCCCCCTCGACCTTGTCAAACAAAAATATTGACTTTAAAAGAGCTTAGGAACTACGTAGAATATTTCAAACCCAGCTTTTCCGTGATGGAAACAAAATTAATGGCCAATTATTTGCTTAAACTTATAGATGTTCGCCTGGAAGAAGAAACGGTCTGGCTTACTCATGACCAGATGGCAACACTTTTTGGCAAGGCCAAAAGAACTATTTCTGAACACATAAGAAATATCTTCAATGAAGGCGAATTGACTGAAGAAGTGGTAGTCCGGAAATTCCGGACAACCACTCAGCACGGCGCCACGGAAGGAAAAACACAGGAAGTAGCCGTCAATGGTTACAACCTCGATGTCATTATTTCCGTAGGCTACCGGGTAAAATCGCAGCAGGGAACACAATTTCGTTTATGGGCTACCCAACGCCTGAAAGAATACATCATCAAAGGTTTTGCCCTGAATGTTGACCGTTTCAAATCAGGCAGTTCGATGAAATATTTCAACGAATTCCGGATCCAAAAATCCCAGTTCTCGCTGTTTTACACCATCACCAAATACCTCTTCAACCCATCCTCCCAATGCGGAATGGAATCCGTAAGTAGTCCGGAAATTTTATCACAATTCAATACGCTGTAAGGTGGTCTTGGAGCAGCAGCTCCGTACTGCTGTGTAGTAATGGAATGAACATTGCATTGGATATTTGAATCCCTGAATATAGTCCGCGCAAAATCAGCCCACGACACTTCTCCGTTATTTGCAAAATTAAACACTCCCTGGATGTTATCTTTCTGTTCATCTTCAGCAAGGTTGATCAAATCTTTTACAGCATCGACAATATCAAACGTAAATGTCGGTGCACCTACCTGGTCGGAGACGATATTTAATTCGTCTTTTATTTTTCCAAGACGAAGCATGGTGTTAACAAAATTGTGACCACCGGGACCATACACCCATGATGTACGAAATATCGTATGACTGGCTCCGGAATAAACGACTTCCTGCTCACCCTCAAGCTTTGTTTTTGCATAAACGCCTTGAGGTTCTGTAGGATCATCTTCTCTGATAGGTCTGTGCAAGTCATTGTGATACACATAATCTGAGGAAAAATGAAAAAGATGAACACCTGCTTCCCAACATGCACGCGCCAGATAGCCTGGTGCTAATGCATTGTACAGAGTCGCTTCCTTTTCATTTTTCTCTGCATCATCTACTTTCGTATATGCGGCGCAATTGATCCAGTATTTTACTTGTGGAAAAGTAGCGAGTGTGCGATGAATTTTATCCTGATCTGCAATGTCTAATTGTCTGCGATCAAATGAAAATACATTATATCCTTCCTGAAAATTGAGGCGTTCATTGAATGCTTTGCCAAGCTGTCCGCCTGCGCCACTGATGATGACAGATATCATAATTTTAAATCAGAGAGTGATCCAAGAGCAAGATCTTTTTCAGAAACTATATATTGTTTATCAACCAATGGCCAGCTGATGGTCAAATCAGGATCATCGTAACGTATTCCTTTTTCAGCAAACTTATGATAGTAATTGTCACATTTGTAACTGAAGATCGTATCATCCTCCAGGACAAGATAGCCATGTGCAAATCCACGGGGAATCCAGAATTGTTTTTTATTCTCACCAGTTAGAAATATTCCAAACCATTTTCCATATGTGGATGATTCGAGTCTGACATCAACAGCTACATCGTAAACAGCGCCTGTCACCACCCGGACTAATTTTCCCTGCGCATGGATGTCAGTTTGAAAATGTAAACCGCGCAACACGCCTTTGTCCGATTTAGCTTCGTTATCCTGAACAAAAACATGTGAATGGGGAAGCTGATATCTGGTGGCATGATAAAATTCAAAAAAATATCCACGTTCATCAGCATATACATTGGGCTCGATCACAACGAGACCATCAATTTCAGTTGTCGATGTATTCATAGGTGGGATGATAGAAGATTATTTCTGCCTGAAGTAAATCCGAATTGGTGATCCTGTAAACTCAAAAGCCTGACGGATCTGGTTCTCCAGGAAATTCCGATAATTTTCTTTTACCTCTTCAGGATAATTGCAAAATAATGCAAATGCGGGATATGCTAACGGGAGCTGAGTGCCATATTTCACTTTAATCAAATGGCCCCTGAAGCTTGGAGGAGATTGTTTTTGAACAGCTGCCTCTATCAGCTCATTCAGTTTCGAAGTATTTATTTTTCTTGCCCTGTTCTCTGCTACCTGGAGGGCAATTTCAATGGCTTTGTAAATCCGTTGTTTGTCATGTACAGAAATAAAAAGGACAGGGACATCTATGAAGGGCGCCATTTTTTGTTTGATGGCAGCTTCGAAATCCCGGGCTGTATTAGTTTCTTTTGTCATCAAATCCCATTTATTGACCAGGATGACGATGCCTTTATTGCGACGAAGAACAATCTGAAGAATGCTTAAGTCCTGGCTCTCAAGCCCTGTCACTGCATCAATCATGAGCAGACAAACATCGGCCTCTTCGATTGCCTTAACAGTGCGGATGACACTGTAGAATTCAAGGTTTTCCTCCACCTGACTTTTCTTGCGCATACCTGCGGTGTCAATGATGAAGAAATCCTTTCCGAATTTATTGTATCGTGTATGAGAAGAATCTCGTGTGGTGCCAGCAATATCGGTTACAATATGTCGTGTCTCACCCATAAAAGCATTTATCAGAGAGGACTTGCCTACATTAGGTCTGCCTATTACAGCCAGCTTCGGAATATCACTTGATTTTTCTTCTTCGCCATCAAGTGTCAGCGCCATCTCATCCAGCACTTCACCTGTTCCACTTCCGGATATCGAGGAAAGAAAAAAGGTATGTTCAAAACCCAACGCGTAGAATTCATTCGCCGCCATTGACCGTTCATGGTTGTCCACTTTATTGATGACGAGCAGAACTTTCTTTTTTGATTTGCGAAGTTTATCAGCTATTTCTGAATCGAGATCTGTAATGCCTGTCATCACATCCACCATAAAAATGATCACAGACGATTCCTCAATCGCGATATCGACCTGTTCCCTGATCGCTGCTTCAAATATGTCATCTGAGTATTTGACGAAGCCACCGGTATCAATGACGATAAATGTTTTACCATTCCAGAAACCTGAACCATACTGGCGGTCACGGGTCACACCGCTAACATTGTCCGTAATGGCCTGGCGCTGGCCCACCATTCTATTGAATAATGTTGATTTCCCCACATTAGGTCTCCCTACAATCGCTACGATATTTGACATACTTAATTTTGGTATCCGAAAGATTTCAATGATTTCTCATCATCACGCCAATTGTCCCGGACTTTGACAAGAAGCTCTAAAAATACACGCTTATCGAGGAATGATTCGATTTCAGTCCGCGCTTCAGTTCCAAGTTCTTTTATAGCCGATCCCCCTTTGCCCAGGATGATCGATTTTTTCCGTTCATCCATGGTATAGATCACTGCTGAGATACGAGTGATAGGTCCTGCATTGCTATCTCCTTCGGCAAATGAATCAATGCTGATTTCGCAGGTATAAGGGATTTCATCTCTATAGAGTTCCAATATTTTTCCACGGATGATTTCGCTTACAAAGAACCGTTCAGGGCGATCAGTAAGCTGATCCTTGGGGTAAAAAGGAGGGCCCTCAGGAATCAATGATGCTATTTCAATTTTT
>JBDUDG010000342.1:0-3892 GCA_040003045.1 Saprospiraceae bacterium
ATGGACGCCTTCAATAGCGACATTAATTATTTCCTTAAGTATATCTGTCATATGTGGGTGGCAAAGTTACGATCCTACAGCAAAAAAGCTAAAAACACTTTGGCCATAGTTCCTGGCTTCTTTAAAACCTTGATTTTTTTGAAATGATTTGGTATTGGTGTGCTCTAACACAAAAAATCCATCCTGACTGAGTATCCCGGAGTTAAGGACGAATGTTGGAAAATCTTCAATTCCTTTAAGATCGTAAGGAGGATCCGCGAAGACATAAGTCCATTGCCTGACTGCACTTTTAATAAAAGTGAAAACATCAGATTGGATAGCGACAATCGGAAGTTCCATTTCCTGAGTAAGTGTTTTAACAAACTTCACACTATCCCTGTGACGATCTACATAGGCAATATCCACACAACCTCTTGAAGCCAATTCAATAGAGTGAATTCCCGTACCGCCAAACAAATCCAATGCTGATGTCACCGTGTAATCAATCCTGTTGTCAAGAATATTAAAAAGAGCTTCGCGTGCAAAATCTGTAGTGGGCCTGACTGGCCAGCTATTCGAAGGTATGTGGATGCGTCTTCCTTTCCATTGTCCACCTATGATGCGCATACCTTGTATTGAGAAAGCATAATCTGCATCGATGGCAAGGTAAGTCTACCGTCAATTTTCAAAATGGAATCTCCGGGCATCTCGAATTTCCCATTCCCTCCCGGCAAAATAACTAACCAATGCTGCTGCGATTTCAACATGCGACTACATGCTATCGTGTAATAAAACAAATCTGCCTGATCCCGAATCAAAAATGTTTTGGAATAGATGAGCTCCTCATTTTTTTCGCCAAGAACGATGAGGGAGTCATCCTGAATAGTATAATACAAACGCGTTATATCCTGACCTGGCTTTGACTGTTGTGCTGAAAAATTATTCCAAAGAATTGAAGTAAGATGATGACATCCAATATTGGAATAATATTCTTTAAACATTCCGATGGTTTCAGTGGGAAGAGTATAACAATTGACCTTATCATTTACTGCTTCATCTGTGTTGAGTGAATCGCCTTTTCTTAAACGGAGATATTTGGAAGCGACTTCTCCAAGAGTGCCGCTGTCAGGCAATCGTTTTGAAATAAAAAAATTGGGTCGATCCAATACCACAATTTCCACGCATGTGAAATACTCCATTAAAGCTGGATTTTCCAGAAGGGCCAGATCGATGAAATGAGCTATCTGATCTTCCAGAAAGATGTTATCTACTTTGAAAGAAGTATGCCATTCGGATATACCTGCTTCAGGATTCTCCAAAAGCAGGAGCCCTACCCTGTTTTGAGACAGAGAAATAATGAGGTCAGGCTGGTTGGCAATGGTTGGCATCAAAAAATAAAAGGATTTTATTCTTATTTGCTCTAAGACAGAGCAATAATAAGGATTATTTCAGGCAAAACCGGTCTTCATACTCCTGTCCAAAAGCGTACCGAAATATCAGTAATCCATAAAAAGAACATTTAAACTCTATTTTTGAGTTGTGAAAAGCAGAGAAATCCGGTTGTTGGCCATTGAATCCTCCTGTGATGATACCTCGGCTTCAATTCTTCAAGATGGCAAGGTTCTGAGCAACATTATTTCCAGCCAGGCAATCCATGCAAAATATGGTGGGATCGTGCCGGAAGTCGCGTCCCGGATGCACCAGGAAAATATTAGCATCGTAGTTGACGCTGCACTGAAGACTGCCGGTGTCAATTTATCCCAGCTTGATGCTATTGCATGCACAGCAGGACCAGGATTGCTCGGCTCACTTACAGTCGGATTGAGCTTTGCAAAAGCACTTTCACTGAGTCTCGTCATACCTTTTATCTCCATCAATCATATGAAAGCACATGTGCTTTCTCATTTCATTGATGATCCGAAACCTTCATTTCCATTTCTTTGTCTGACGGTTTCTGGTGGTCATACACAAATTGTACTTGCGAAAGATTATGATGATATGGAAGTGCTTGGACAGACGAGGGATGATGCAGCCGGTGAAGCTTTTGATAAGTCTGGCAAAATATTGGGATTGTCCTATCCAGCCGGACCCGAAATAGACAGATTGGCCAACCTGGGAAAACCTATCTATAATTTTCCAATTCCGCAAATTGATGGACTTGATTTTAGCTTCAGTGGTTTGAAGACTGCCATTCTGTACTTTGTACGAGATGAAACAAAAAAAGATCCTGATTTTATCAGGGATCATCTCAATGATATTTGTGCAAGCATTCAATACACTATCGTTGAAATACTGGCTCGCAAAATCCTTACCGCATCAAAAAAATATGGCATCATTGAGATTGCAATCGCAGGCGGTGTAGCAGCCAATTCTGGTTTGCGTAAAAGACTGAGCGAAATTGGTAGTGATCAATTGTGGAATCTTTATTTTCCTGCTTTGCAATACTGCACTGATAATGCTGCGATGATTGGGATTGCAGGATATTATCAATACCTGGCCGGGAAATTTTCATCCCTGGATACAGCTCCATATGTGAGAGGGATGTGAGAACAGACGGTGGACATTCTCATCCTGAAGTGTGAGGCGTCAGGCGTGAGTGAAAATTTAAAAAAAAAAGGCGACAGTAAATTGCTGTCGCCTTTTTAGTATTGAAGGAGTTATTTTTAAATTAATTTTTATTGTCCATCTCCTCAAACTCAACATCGGTCACATCTTCGGCTCCTTTGGTATTGCCAGCGTTACTTCCCTGAGTGGCATCACCGTTTCCGGCACCTTCTTGCTGACCGGATTCCTGTTGTGCCTGGTAGATATCCTGGCTTGCAGCCTGCCATGCCGCATTAAGTGTTTCTAATGCAGGGTCAATCCGGCTGCCGTCTTTTGCATCGAATGCAGCTTTCAATTGTACTAATGCGGATTCGATAGCCGTTCGCTTATCCAGTGGAATCTTTTCACCATAATCTTTCAGCTGCTTCTCAGTCTGGAAGATCAAAGCATCTGCATTATTCATTTTCTCAGCCTGCTCACGGGCTGTACGATCGGATTCTGCATTAGCTTCTGCTTCTGCTTTCATCCTTGCGACTTCCTCTTTCGAAAGACCTGTACTTGCTTCGATCCTAACGGATTGCTGCTTCCCGGTTCCTTTATCTTTCGCGGAAACGTTGAGAATACCATTTGCATCAATATCGAATGTAACCTCAACCTGCGGCATGCCTCTGGGCGCAGGCGGAATACCATCAAGAATAAATCGACCTACGGGTCTGTTATCCTTGGCCATCTTTCGCTCACCCTGCAGGATATGAATTTCCACCGACGGCTGATTATCCGAAGCTGTGGAATAAACTTTTGATTTCTTGGTAGGAATGGTGCTATTAGACTCGATTACGATATCATAAATACCACCCATGGTTTCTATACCCATTGACAATGGCGTAACATCAAGAAGCAATACATCCTGAACATCTCCACTCAACACACCACCCTGAATAGCTGCACCGATCGCTACAACCTCATCCGGGTTTACACCTTTGTTTGGTTTTTTACCAAAAAGATCTTCGACGGCTTGTTGAATCCGGGGAATACGTGTTGAACCTCCTACGAGAATGATCTCATCGATATCTTCCTTCTTGATGCCTGCATCACGTATAGCATCTTCACAGGGCCGAATGGTACGTTTTACCAGTTCTTCAGAAAGCTGCTCGAATTTTGCACGTGTCAGCTTCATGTCAAGGTGTTTTGGTACACCATCTACTGCCGTAATGTAAGGTAATGTGATGCTCGTCTCGGTACCTCCTGATAATTCTATTTTAGCTCTTTCTGCTGCTTCTTTTAGGCGTTGTAAAGCCATTGGATCTTTTCGCAGATCAATAGCCTGATTTGTTTTGAAATCATCTGCAAGCCAATCTATGATCACCTG
>JBDUDG010000343.1:0-3892 GCA_040003045.1 Saprospiraceae bacterium
GTTGCCTACGAAAAGGGAGCACTGTTTCTGACCATGCTCGAACAAAAAGCAGGTCGTGAAAAATTCGATGCTTTCCTCAAAAAATATTTCGCTGATCATAAATTTCAATCTATGACCACCGAAAAATTCCTGGCTTATCTTAAAACCAACCTTATAGAACCAAACCACCTATATGTAAATATTGATGAATGGGTTTACCAACCAGGTCTTCCGGATTCCATTCCGGTATTTACAACAGAAAGATTTGTCAAGGTAGATCAGGAAGTAAACGATTTCTTAAAAGGAAAGAAAGCTGCAGCAATGGATACCAAAAACTGGAGCACACATGAGTGGCTGCATTTTATAAAAGCTTTACCGAACTCATTGCCAGAAGCTCAAATGAAAGATCTTGACCAGACCTATAAATGGACATCATCCAATAATAGTGAGATCCTCGATGCTTGGTTCAAACTGGCGATCTATGAAGGATACAGTCCGAAAATTATGCCTGCCATACGAACATTTTTAGTGAACGTAGGAAGACGGAAATTCCTGACACCCTTATATACTGCACTAATCGAAAAAGGGATAGTGAAAGAGGCAAGAAGCATCTTTGACGAAGCCAAACCTAACTACCACAGTATATCCAGCAATACCATCCAGGGCCTGATCGAGAAAGCAGAGAAGATTTGATTTAGAAATATGTTTTTATTTACCTGCCTTGACCAGATAATAGGAGCAGGTCGTATAAAAATTACGGAGCCAGGGTATAACACTCAAAGCCCTGGCCTGAATGCGGGGACGCATATTGAATTTGTATTGATAGATCGGATTAATTAAATAATGCCTTCTGCCAACAATATGCAATCCATTAAATTTCAGGCATCGCTCGAATCGTTCGATGCTGATCCCTGTTGCTTTAACATCAAGCAGATCCTGGATGATACTGGCCTGCTCGCCACCCAACTTTAATATTCCTTTGTAAATCGTCTTTGGTAGCAAATGAAAATATGGCAGCTTGCTAAGGAATTTATTTTTACAAACCTGCTGATGACCACCGTATGGCATTTGCCAGGGCGGGAACGCAAAAAAAATATATCCACCCGGATTTAAGAAAGCAGGCAATTGATGCATGAATTCTTTCTGTCCGGGGATGTGTTCGATGACATCTTTGAGGATGATGAGATCATACAGCCCACCAAGATCATTGACAGGATCAATATCAAAAATGTTTCTGTTTACAAATTCAATACGACCTTCTTTCAGGGCCTCTGCATGAAATTTTTCAGCATACTCCACCCTTCCGGATGAAAGCTCTATACCAGTACAAAACGATCCTTCCTCCAAAAAACATTTCAAGACTCCTGCTTCAGCACTTCCAATTTCAAGCACACGATCCCATTTCTTTCCGGGAACTAAGCTTTTGATGTAGGGTAAAATATATTCCTTAGTTACACGGTACTGAATGTCAAAGTATCGCTCTTTATCGCTGTGAAAATCGTACATTATTTACCCTGGAATGCAGGTTTTCGTTTTTCAATAAAAGCCGCTGTGCCTTCAGCGAAATCCTCACTGGAAGCAATGTCACCAAAAGTCTTCGCTTCAAATACAAAACCTTCTTCGCCTGCGCTGAAATATTGATTCACTGCTCTGATAACGCCGGCAAGTGCTAATGGCCCTCTTGTCATCATCTTAATAGCAAGTTCAAGAGCTCTGTCCATCAATTGCTCAGGCTCTGTGATATAATTAACCAAACCAAGTCTGTACGCTTCTTCAGCATTGATCAAATCACCTGTCAATAATAATTCGGTCGCTTTGCCTTTTCCAATTAGTTGTATGAGTCGCTGTGTGCCTCCATATCCGGGGATGATCCCAAGACTTACTTCAGGCTGTCCGAATTTGGCCTTTGTGGAAGCTACGCGGATGTGACATGCCATCGCAAGTTCACAGCCACCACCAAGTGCGAAACCATTGATTGCGCCGATGACCGGAAGATGAAAGGTTTCAATCTTATCGAAGATGAGTTGACCTTTTCTGCTCAACGTTTCTGCCTGCTGACTTGACAAACCATGCAGTTCTTTAATATCTGCACCCGCTGCAAAAGCCTTTTCTCCTTTACCTGTGATGATGATGCAGGCAGGATTGTATTCTTTATAACCTAAAGTAAAAAATGAATCAAGGTCATCAAACATCATGGAATTCAATGCATTAAGTGCTTCAGGCCGGTTGAGTTGTAACATAAGTACCTGCCCTCTCATTTCAGGGGACAGTGTTTGAAATTCTTTCATGTGGTAAAAGTAAGTAACTAAGCGTGCTCAAAAAATATTCCTCCCAACCCAGAAAACAAGGACGATGATTAAGGCTAGATAAGCCGCCTTCAATCCATAAAATGAATGCCTGACCTCAGGCCATGTCCCCGGAAAAAAATTAGAAATAATAGCACCAACAAAGGCATAAACTATTCCGGGAAGAAACAGTGGATTCAATTTCATGGATGATAAAAAATGCCCATGCAATACCTGGTGCATAGCTCGCTGTGAACCACATCCCGGACACAACAAACCCGTCAAAACTCTAAATGGACATTTAGGAAAAACAAATTTGTCCGGATCTACTATTCCATAAAGAATAATGATGAAAATTCCTCCGAGAATCCAGACAGCATACTTCTTTTTCACTTAATGCGAAAGACCGGCGCCTATTCCTGCAAGAATGCCAAAAAATACGAGGATGATATAAAGTGCTATGACTATGATTCCTGTGAAGAAACCGATTTTAACCCATTTGCCGGCTTCCTGACTGGCTTTTAAAGCAGCTTCCTTTTGTCCTGTATTCCAAAGCGCTTCCACCTTGGTAGCATTCACGATGCCGACAATACCAAAAGGCAAACAGCAACAAATGGTGACAAGAATAGATTCAACGAGCCAGTTTTTCGGCGGCATCTCACGGAAAGGCGGAGTCATGATCACAGGTGGCGTACTCCCAATACTTTCAGATGTCATGAAAAGCGTCTGCAGATCGCTCAGATTTTTAGCGGCCAGCCAATCCGGCATTCCCTCCTTCCAGGTCAGCGTTTCCGGAGTGATATTCCTTCCCCTTAGTTGCTCAATTGTAAAAGGTCCATACCGCTCTTTTCCGTCTGTGTAATAGTATTGTTCCATAAAGTTTTCGTTAAGGGAGTAAAATAATAATAAACTATCTAACTATCGATCTTCACCATCATTGAGCAAATCAGGACGCCTGGTTTTCGTCCTTTCCAGCGACTGCTGGTATCTCCATTCATCAATCTTTGCTTCATGCCCACTCATCAACACTTCAGGCACTTTTAAACCTTCCCATTCGGCAGGACGTGTATAAACAGGAGGTGCAAGCAAGTCATCCTGAAAGGAATCAAGAAGTGCAGAAGTCCCGTCATTCAACGCTCCGGGTATCAATCGTCCGATTGCATCAACAAGTACCGCAGCTGCAAGTTCTCCGCCACTTAAGACATAATCTCCAATAGAAATTTCCCTGGTCACATACTTCATCCTTATCCGCTCATCTATCCCTTTGTAATGACCGCAGATCAATAACAATTTCGATTTTAGCGAAAGCTGATTTGCAATAGATTGATTTAAAGTTTGGCCGTCAGGGGTCAGATAAATGATCTCATCGTAGTTACTTTCTTTTTGCAATTGCAGGATTGCATCGCTCAGCGGCTGGGACATCAGCACCATACCTGCACCTCCACCAAAAGCATAATCATCAATTTGTCGATGAGGTCCGATTCCAAATTCGCGAAGATCAATGACCCTGACTTTTAGTAATTGCCTCTCGGCAGCCCTATTGAGAATGGAATGCGAAAAGGGTCCCTCAAGAAGACCCGGGACTACTGCGATGATGTCTATTTCCAACATCATATATGAATTGAAAA
>JBDUDG010000344.1:0-3878 GCA_040003045.1 Saprospiraceae bacterium
CTCCTCCATTAAAACTTAACCAATCAAGGATGTCATTCACATTAACCGGCTCACAATTAAAAACAAGATCAACAGGAGGCTGTATAATTGCAGGTGTTGAAGAATCATTTGTATTAAAAAAAGCAGTACGGACTGATGAATTGCCACACAAATCAGTGACAATAAAATTTACCGGGATGGACACACAATTGCCTTGTGGTAATTCATCATATTGAACATCCCAAAAGACCGTACCACAATCATCCGTTGCAACTCCCCCTCCATAATCTGAAACCCAATCCAGAAAATCCGTAATCGTATATGGACATTCTATCACGATATTAGCAGGGGCAGGTGAAAATGCCGGAGGCGTGGTATCAATCATGAAGATCGTTTGAGTGATGATATTGCTATTGCCACAAAGATCCTCGATCGTCCATGTCCGTTCAATGATCTGGTTACACAATGGGCCTGAAGATGTCTCATAAAAATTAATTTCCGGGACCAAATTGCATTCATCATTAGCAATAAGGATTTCAGGTGGTGGAATATCAGCAAGACAATGGACCTCGACAAAACTCAATGGTGCATTCTCGACAGTAGGTGGCGTGTTATCAAACATCAATATAACCTGGCTAATAGTCGCGCTATTTCCACATGGATCTGTTGTCGTCCAAATTCTTTCGATCATCATGTTGCATGGTTGCCCCGAAGAAGATTCATTAAATTCCACCATCGCAACGATATCGCATTCATCAACAGCTATCACTGCAGGCGGTGCCGGGATATCATTCAGACAAGAAACTTCAATATAGCTTAATGGCGGATTTATAAAGAGTGGCGGTGTATCGTCATACAAGTGAATCAATTGACTTACCATGGAGCTATTCCCACATTGATCGGTGATAATCCATTGGCGTGTAATTGTCCGGTTACATGACGAGCCTGAAATAGCTTCATTAAATTGAATAATCGGAGAAGCATCACAACTGTCAATGACCATCAAAACCCCGGCCATTGGAATATCCTGTTCGCATGAAACTTCAACCGGGGTAACAGGTGCATTCAGTACAATGGGTGGTTCTGTATCTACACCACATTTACAGGAACATGGATTGTAATCAATAGTCATACAAGCTTGTGTTGCGCAACCACAATTATCCACGACGCTAAGACAAACGGTATAGATTCCAAAAGCCGGAAACGTATGATTGACTATTGGCCCATAACCTGAGGTACCGTCGCCAAAATCCCAATTAAAATTTACAGCTGTCCAGCCCGCAGGCAGATTTGAAATACTTGCCATCCAGGTGTACATCGGTCCTGTTGGATTACAATTGATGTCAATTTGCACATTCATCCCCGGCATCATATTCGTTGTATTCAGCACGACGTCATCTATACCGATGTCAAGATTCGTAATTGGCATATCGAGAAAAAGCAGCTGAGTATTCGTCGGATCATTCACCGTAAAAGCCGGCACGACCCCAAGCGTCCAGGTAGAGTTAGTAACGGGAAGTGACGCGAGCAACTGCCATCCGGGTTGTATTACCAAAGGTGGATTACCATTATTGCCCATTGGCTGGTTGATCAATCCATTGGCCAGGTAGACCTTGAGATTTCCTGTGTTGCCATTAATATTCAGATAATAAAACGATAAATTATAAATGGCTCCAGTACAAAGTGGCAGATTCTGATAGCAGCCTTCGTTATTGGCACCGAAGCAACTCATATTGTTTCCTGAATGGGGATTGAATCCGCAAACTGAAGGAGTGCCCCATGCTGCCTGCCAACCGACAATACAATTCTGGTTGAAAGCTCCATTGATCAGGTTTCCTACCGGGCCGCATGGAGGACCGACTATTTCAAATCCAGGATTGATGATAATGTTTTCATTGCATTGAGCGAAAAGTGAATGATATCCAGGCAGATAGATGAGAGTTAAACATATATAAATGACAAGAAGCTTGCTGGAATTCATTGCTAAAAGATAGCTTGTTTTTTAATAAAAATGAAATTATATTCACACTACCTTTCCTGGTCAATACCTTTTTGATAAGCAGGTGTTAACATTCTGATTTATTTAGGCCTAAAACCAAATACACCCCTATCTTCGGGCAATGCTAAAATTGAAAAACATATTAGCGTACGTCTGCTTACTCGTTTTTCTTTTCCCGCAAGTGGAAAGTGAGATCCACCATTTTGCTCACATGAATGATTTCCATTGTACCAACAACAGTACAATGCATTTTCACCAGGCCGAACACCATTGCAATCTATGTGACTTTACAAATGATGTTTCCACCACTACTTCTCTGGTCATCTACACATTTGAGCAACAGCAACATTGTGTAGTCAATTTCTTTTTCCAGGAAACCAATTATTCCCTTCAACCTAAAGTTTTCCTTTCCCTCCGGGGTCCTCCTGCATTAGCATAATTTTTATTGACGCTGTCTGTTCAGACTCGTTGAATTCCTGGTTCTTCCCTGAATTTTATAAATCTATATGCTATGCCAATCAACTATATATTAATCTCTGTCATGCTGCTTCCGGCTGTCGGTTTATTCGGGCAGGTCGATAGCACGAAGACAGATTCACTTTTACTGCTGCAGATCCAAAATGAGATGGGCCAGGATCAAGCCCCTCCTCCCGCACCTCGCGCTGCTGCATCAGCCAATCCAGGCATTAGTGTCATTGGTGACATGCGCGGATTATACAGAAGTTTCGGTGAGCACAATTTTGATGCAGTGCTCCACGAAGTTGAATTCTCTTTTGAGTCAGTGGTCGATCCTTATGTGCGAGCCAATTTTTTTTATTCGGTGGGCGAGGATGTGGCTACCGGAGAATTTTCGAGCGAAATAGAAGAGGGCTATTTAACTACGCTTTCCCTTCCCGCGCATTTGCAATTGAAGGCCGGAAGATTTAAACAGGATCTTGGACGCCTGAATACCATGCATTCACACGCATTGCCATTTGTAGATGTGCCCGATGCATACGCCAACTTTTTTGGCGAAGAAGGTCTTAAAGGAGATGGGTTTTCCCTCAGTTGGTTAGTGCCGAATAGAGCTTTTTTCCAGGAAGTCACCGTTGAAGCTTCCAATGTGGGAGATAATCCGAGTTTTGAGCGAAGTGCAAAAAACAATTTCCTGTATCTCGCTCATTTGAAAAACTTCTGGGATCTGTCAGACAATTCAACTCTTGAATTCGGCCTGACAGGGATCAATGGAGAGAATCATTCGCAAAGAATTACAAATATCCTGGCAGCAGATATCACTTACAAATGGAAACCTGTTCAATTCAATACAGACAAATCCGTGACGTTCCAGAATGAGATCTATTACAGCCATGCCAATCTTGATAGCACAACTGTCAACGCATTGGGGTTTTACTCGATGCTGAATATTCAGATTGCAAAACGGCTTTTCCTTGTAGGGCGATATGATTATTCCAATGCTCCTGATTCGAAAGCTTTTGTACAACAATCAGGTTCAGCAACACTTGGCTGGTATGCTACGGAATTTCAGAAAATAGAAGCAGAAGTAAAAACCACCACCGCGAATGAAGCTCTTGCAGAAAATGGATTTGATAAGAATTATTCGCAGGTTTTATTGCGATGGATTTTTGTCATCGGCTCTCATGGGGCACACATGTATTAGGCTAAAGCAAAGGCTGAGGCGAAGGAAAGAATGGACTATAGATATTTGGCAATGGCAGCGCGCATCCTCTTCGGTAAGCAGTAAACAATAATCGGTAAGCGGTAAACGGTAAACAGTAAAAAAGCCCGATGTCGGATGTTAGTCAGATGCAATACACAATGGCCAAAAATATTTCCCCCATTCAGGCGGACAGGGGGAGAAAGAACAATACACAATGGCCAAAAATATTTCCCCCATTCAGGC
>JBDUDG010000345.1:0-3873 GCA_040003045.1 Saprospiraceae bacterium
ACCGAAATATTAAAATACGGAGCGCAGGGGTATATTTTAAAGAATACCGATAAAAAGGAATTGATCAATGCTATTGAAATGGTGAATAATGGCCAATCGTATTTTAGCGACGAGGTCACCGAAACCATCATGAAAAGTCTTGTCAATCAGCGAACCGGCAGTAAAAAATCAGCAATGCTGGCTCCTAAAATTTCCCGTCGTGAAAAAGATGTACTTGAGTTGATCATGAAAGAGCATACCACACAGGAAATCGCCGATACACTTTTTATCAGTCTTAAAACCGTAGAATCACATCGCAGGAGTCTATTGACCAAATTAGGAGTTCGAAATACTGCAGGTCTGGTACGAGAAGCCATTGAACACCATTTGACTAAACCTTCATAATCATTAATAAATCTCTTAAAAGGTATTTCCTTAGCATAACATATAACATACAGCATAAACAGAATCATATTACCGGTTACACCCAATTATTGAATTTTTCTCTGCCCCACATTTCATTGTTCGATACTATCCAAAGATTGATCCAGGGTATGAGTCATACTATATTTAAACGTCTACTTTCTACGCTGCCCATTCTGTTCGGGATTTCATTTTTTATTGCCCAGCCCTACACTATTGCAGGTCAATCTTCGATCAGCGATAAGATGTCCAGCGCCGAACTATACCGGCAGATAACACAGCTTCAACAAATCGGCGAATATGGAACTGCCGCTGAAGCATATAGGATTATTGCTGAACGAGATCTTGCAGAAATCGAAAACCTGGATCGTGCCATCAAGAATTATATCGAGGCACAAAAACTTTTTGAGAAAGCCGGGGACTCTGTCAGGATGTATCAAACCATCAATGATCTGGGACACTTGTATAGTGGAAGCGAGTATTACCTGGAGGCAGTGACTATGTTTGATAAAGTAGAAGGGTATGCTTCACGTACACTTGATACCTTGCTTGAAGCGCGCATGTTGCAACAGATTGGTGAGATCTATATTGCCAAAAATCAGGTAAAAGAAGCAACCCGATACCTTGAGCATGCAAGCAAGCTGAACCTCGAGATTCAGGATACATTGTTGTCGGTCATTAATCAACTCACGATCGCTGCAATCACAGGGCATAAAAAAATATTCAGTGATCTTCCTGATTCGATGGAACTCGAATTATCCAAATTTGACAGCATCCGTTACAAATCATTTCTTCCTTCCATACATCTTCACGTAGGGATGTACAATCTGAAGGCGAAAAAATATAAACTGGCCGAATATTATTTTCATCAGGGTTTGCGGCTCAGTGGGTATGATGCTTTTATAAAAAAAGAACTCTACCGTTATTTATCTCTGTGTTATGAAAACATGGGTGATTTCCCGGCGGCTTTAGCGGTAATGAAAAGCTATAATAATTTTATCGACAGCCTGAATGATGCCAGCAAATCCACCGAAATACAGGAGATGTTGCTCAATCATAAAGAGCTTGAACGTAAAACGGAACTCTCTGACATGGCACGGGATCGGACTATCATCGAATGGAAATCCAGGATTTCAAAAGTGTTGAGTGGTGCTTTAATCGTGGGTATAGTCATCATGCTGATCGTTGTGTATATAATCATCCGCAGCTACCAGGCGCGGCTTAATGCTAATCAAATCATCACCAAACAAACAGCAGAACTTAACCTCAGAAAAATCAATGAACTCGAAAGTAATTTTAAAATAGAGACCATGAGTTCCATGCTCACCGGGCAGGAGGTGGAAAGGGAGAGGATAGCGCGTGACCTCCATGATAGCCTTGGAGGATTGCTTTCCACAGTGAAGCTGCACTTCGACGCAATACAAGCCAAGAATCCGGAGATCACAAGTCAAAAAGAATATTCTAAAGCATATAAATTGCTTGATGAAGCCTGTGCTGAAGTACGGACTATTTCAAATAACATGCAGCCGGGTGCTTTATTGAAAATGGGTATTGTCCCTGCTATCAATGATCTGGTCAATCGCATAGAGTCAGAGGAAATGCCTCATATTGAATTCATTCATTATGGCGCACTGAGTGATTTGCCTAGCGGAATTATACTTCACATCTATCGTATCGTACAGGAGTTGCTGTTCAATTGCATCAAGCATGCACATGCTAAAGAAATATTGATCCAGCTTATTCGCAATGAAGAAGATCTTGAGATCATGGTAGAGGATGATGGAAAAGGATATGAACCTACTGAAGTCAAAAAAGGAATGGGAACTGAGAATGTGTCTGCGAGGGTGAATTTTCTCAAAGGGGAGATTTCTATTTATAGTGTGATTGATACGGGAACTACAACAACGATTACGATTCCTTATACAACTGAGATGGCGGAGGGAGAAGTGTTTTCGAATATTGATCCGGAGATGTTTTAGCATTCAAAAAGCCGTATTTTTGAAATTGAAACATCATACGCAGAATATATTCCACATGCTACATTCCATTTCCCCGATTGACGGACGATATGCAGACAAAACCTCCGGTTTAAAAGCTTATTTCTCCGAAGCAGCCCTGATGAAATACCGTTGTCTTATTGAAATCGAATATTTGATTGCCCTGATTGAAACAGGGATCATCCCCGGAGGAAACCCGAGTGATGAGGACAAATCAAATCTAAAAAACATCGTGACCTCCTTCAGCGATGAAGATGCACTGTCGATCAAAAAATCCGAGTCAAAGATCAATCACGATGTCAAAGCCATCGAATATTTTATCAAAGAAAAATTAGATCAGTTGCATCTTTCCACATATCGTGAATGGGTGCATTTTGGACTTACCTCCCAGGACATCAACAACAGTGCATTTCCCCTGATGATCAGAAATGCATACAGTGAAGTGCTCATTCCGGAGATAAAATCCACCCGACAGGCAATCTATGATCTTGCTCTGGCCACTAAAGATATCCCAATGCTGGCTTACACTCATGGCCAACCCGCATCCCCTACAATACTTGGAAAAGAGATGATGGTTTTTGTAGAACGCATTGATCTCCAGTTGAAGCAATTGGAAGACATTCAATTAAAAGCCAAATTCGGTGGAGCTACCGGCAATTTTAACGCACATATCGCTGCATTCCCAAATATCAACTGGATGGAATGGGCGGATAATTTCACTAAAAAATATTTAAATATTGGTAGGTACAAATTTACCACCCAGATTGAGCATTATGATCAGATCGCTGCGTTATGTCATGCAACAATGCGGATCAATACAATCCTGCTCGATTTGTGTCGCGATGTATGGATGTATATTTCGATGAACTACCTTTCTCAAAAAGTAAATCCCGAAGAAGTAGGTTCATCAGCCATGCCCCATAAAGTGAATCCAATAGATTTTGAAAATGCAGAAGGAAATTTCGGTTATGCCAATGCTATCTTCGGTCATCTTGCAGATAAATTGCCGGTGAGCCGTTTGCAACGCGATCTTACTGATAGCACTGTCTTACGAAACATCGGAGTACCGGTAGCACATACCCTCCTATCTTTAAAATCCATTCAGAAAGGACTGAGTAAAATTTCTGCTAATGAGATAAAGACACAATCGGATCTTGATGATAATTGGTCGGTCCTCGCAGAAGCTATCCAAACCATTTTACGCCGCGAAGGAGTACCCAATCCTTATGAACAATTAAAGGACCTGACACGTGGAAAAGAAAAATTGACGAAAGAAAGTCTTCATCATTTCATTGATAGGCTTAATATTAAAGAACCGGTGAAAGAGGAGTTGAGAAAATTGACGCCTGCGGGTTATACCGGAGTGAGGTTTAATATATAGGCTGGCGGCGCACATACCTTCGTGAATCGTGAGACGTCAATCGTGAGTGAAGGTTTGTTTCATTATTCATTATTCTCCTTTGCCCCTAAATCC